>DASPNQ010000141.1:0-9661 GCA_035626435.1 Vicinamibacterales bacterium | reverse complement strand
TCGTGCAGTCGGCAGTTCGGTCGTGCAGTCGGCAGTTCGGTCGTGCGGTCGGCAGTTCAGTCGTGCGGTCGGCAGTTCAGTCGTGCGGTCGGCAGTTCAGTAGTGCGGTCGGCAGTTCAGTCGTAAAGTCGTCAGTTCAGTTATACAGTCGTCAGTTTTTTCGTGGACCGGTTGGGGCTGTATGATCGATACACGTGCCAGTTCTTGACGCTCACGATCGGCCGCTCGCCAATTTGCGGCTGTCGGTAACCGACCGCTGCAATCTGCGCTGCCAGTACTGCATGCCGGAGGAGGACTACCTCTGGCTGCCGCGCGAAGACATTCTGCAGTTCGAAGAGATCGATAGGCTGGTCGACCAGTTCCTGCATCTCGGTGTCGACAAAGTACGGTTGACCGGCGGCGAGCCGTTGTTGCGCAAGGGATTGCCGGCGCTCGTTGAACGGCTGGCCCGCAAGCCGCGCATTCGCGATCTCGCGATGACGACGAACGCCGTGCTGCTGGCGCCGGCGGCGCGCGACCTGAAACGCGCCGGCCTGCATCGGATCACCATCAGCCTCGACACGCTCCAGCGCGACCGCTTCATCAAGCTCGCGCGGTTCGATGAATTGCCGCGCGTCCTGGCCGGCATCGACGCCGCCGTCGACACCTTCCCGGGGTTCAAGTTCGACACGGTGATGATCCGCGGCGTCAACGATGACGAACTGATTCCCCTGCTGGAGTTCGCGAAGGCGCGCGGCGCCGAGATCCGTTTCATCGAATACATGGACGTCGGCGGCGCGACCAACTGGTCGATGTCGCAAGTCGTCTCGCGCGACGCGATGTTGAGAACCATCGCGGCACACTTCGGCCCGGCGGCTCCGTTGAATGAAGGGGGCTCGGCGCCGGCACACCGCTACCGGCTCGCCGACGGCACGACGTTCGGCATTATCGCGTCGACCACCGAGCCGTTTTGCCGTTCGTGCGATCGCAGCCGCCTGACGGCCGATGGCCTCTGGTACCTCTGTCTCTACGCGGCGCGCGGCATCGATCTGCGCGGGCCGCTGCGCGGCGGTGTCAGCGACGAGGCGCTCCGCGACCTGATCACCAGCGTGTGGCGCGCGCGCACCGATCGCGGCGCCGAAAACCGCCTCGACGTCCGCGAACGCTCGCCGCTCATCCCGCTGCGCGCGCTCAAACGCGACCCGCACCTGGAGATGCACACCAGGGGAGGGTAGGGGGGAAATCCAGGAACAGTCTTCGGTCGACAGACTTCAGTTAAGAGTTCCAGTTACACAGTCTTCAGTTCAGTTACACAGTCTTCAGTGCAGTTACACAGTCTTCGGTGCAGTTACACAGTCTTCAGTTCACTCACACCGTCTTCAGGTCGGGGTGCAGATTTTGCGCCGCGGCGCGGGCGGCGTGTCGCAGCGGTTGCGACCTCAATGCCGCTCGCAACGAAATGTGCGCCTGATTTCGCGTGGCAGCGTGGTTGCACCAACTGCTCGCATGAAGGAGCCATCAGCAGCGCGGAAGCGGACGCTTGCACTGCATGAGCGGGCATTGCGCTTCAGCGACAATATCAATCGGTCCTACCCGACGCAGAAGATGCCGTATCCGAGCGAGGTTGTGTGGAACCAGCTGGTTCGCGCAGCGGACGGAACGTCGAGCAACTTGATCGAGGCAGACAATGGCTCGAGCGACGCAGACTTCCTGAACAAAATGCGCACGGCGCTTCGCGAAGCGAAGGAATCGAAAGCCTGCCTTGCGAAAATCCGTCGCGGTCCGTTGATGGAGGCGTCGCGCGTCATCGAGTTGGATCTCGAAAACGAAGCTGACCAACTCGCCGCGATCTACGCAACAATCATCATTAACGTGGAGAGGCGTCTCGCGAAGAGCGAAACGCGCCGGCGCAGGACTGGCGCCTGACTGCCTGCTGACTGCCTGGCTGAACTGGCGACTGCGTAACTAAACTGCAGACTGCGTAACTGAACTGCAGACTGCGTAACTGGAACTCTTAACTGAAGACTGTCGACTGCTGACTGCCGGATCAGCGAGTTTTCAGTCTCTCCAGTATTTCCCCGAGCCGCTTGATCTCCTCGCCGTACCGCGCCCAGTCGCCGGCGCGTTGGGCTTCGATGGCGCGCTGGTAGGCGGTGCGCGCTTCGGATGCGAGCTGATCCCATGACGAGCTGTCGGCGGTCGGCGCCGGTGGTGTGACGTTGGTGGCGGCGTCGGTGGTCTTCGGTGGCGCGGCACCGCGTTCGTTCTGGCCGAACAGCCTGGCAATCGCCTGGTCGAGCGTCGGCTCCATCACGATGCGGTTCTGATGCGCGACGATGACGCGGGTCAGCTCGGGGATGCGGCCGGCTTGCGCGCGCAGGTACAGGGGGCGTACGTAAATCAGCGACTGCTCGATCGGAATGACCATCAGCGTGCCCTGGATGACCTGCGAGCCTTGCTGGCTCCACAACGTGATCTGCGGTGAGATCACCTGGTCCTGGTTGATGCGGCCGACCACCTGTCGCGGTCCGAAGACCAGCGTCTGTTTCGGGAATTGAAAGACTTCGAGCCGTCCATAGTGCTCGCCGTCGCTGCGGGCGACCATCCATGATGCCAGGTTGTCGCGTCGGCGGGGCGTGAACGGCAGCATCTGGATGAACTCCGCCGTCTGTTCGCCGGGCAGCTTCATCATCGTGTAGTAGGGAACCATCCGCGCGCTGGTGCCGCCTTCGTCGATCGCCGGCACCTCCCATTGGTCCTCCTTGTTGTAGAAGACCGCCGGGTTCGTCATGTGATAGGTCGCGTAGATCGACGCCTGGATCTGGAAGATGTCTTCGGGATAGCGGACGTGCGCGCGCAAGCCTGGCGGCATTTGATCGAGTGGCTTCAGCAGCGTCGGAAAAATCCGCGCCAGGGTTTGCGCGATTGGTTCGTTGGGCTCGGCGGCGTAAAAGTCGACGGTGCCGTGATAGGCGTCGACGACGACCTTGACGGAGTTGCGGATGTAGTTCACGCCCGCGGCGGACGTTGAGTATGGATAGCGATCGCTGGTGGTGTACGCGTCCTGAATCCAGAAAATGCGGCCGTCGTTGACGACCGGGTAGGGATCCTCGTCGAGCAGCAGGAACGGCGCAATCTTCGCGATGCGGCGGCGGATCTGCCGGTCGAACATCAACCGGCTCTCGGTCGTGATGTCGTCGCTCAGCAGGATTTGATAATTGCGGAAGCGCGCCGCGAACAGCAGCTTGCGCCACAGGTTGCCGAGCGGCACGCCGCCGCTGCCGGCGTACTGGGTGTAGACGTTGTCCTCGCCCTTCGGGTAGTGGAACTCCTGGGCGCGGGTGCGGACGATCACGTAATCGTTGGCGAGCTCGCCGAAATAGAGGCTGGGCTCGGTCACCGGCAGATCGACGCTCGTCACCGGCGGCAGATCGCGGATGAACAACACCGGCAGGCCCTCGCTCGTGACCTGATTCACCGGGCCGAGGGTCAGGCCGTGGCCGTGCGTGAACACCAGCCGCTCGTTGACCCACGTCCGATTCGGCAGCGCCGCCGGATTCAGCTCGCGCGTCGACAGCATGACCTGCCGCTGTTGACCGTTGATCAGATAGCGATCGTTGTCGACCGACACGAAGTCGTAGTAGGTCCGGATTTCCTGAATCTGGCCGAACGTCTCGAGCAGCGGCTGGTGATCCCACAAGCGCACGTTGTCGATGGTCGCGCGATTGGCTTCGATGTCGGCGCGCGTGAGCGGCGCGTCGCCCGGCAACTCACGCTCCTCGATGCGATCCAGCGCGAATGCCTCGCGGGTCGCCGCGATGTTGTATTCCATGAACGGCGTTTCGCGAACCTGCTCGTTCGGGCTGACGGCGAAACGCTGCAGCAGGCTGGCATAAGCCTCGCCGCCAAACAGCGTCAGCGCGTAGACGGCGGCGCCGGCGATCAGCCGCCGATTCGAGGTGCTGTAGGCGCTCGCCACGCTGAGGCCGGCGGCGACGACACCGGCCAGCGTCAATGCCAGTGCCGCCGGCATGCGGCCGTAGACATCGGCGTAACTGGCGCCCTGGATGATGCCCGAGGTGCTGATGATTTCCTGCAGACGGCTCAGCCACGCGCCGAACGCGAACACCAGGAACAGGGCCGCCGCCAGCCAGGACAGATGACGCCGCGCGCGATCCTCGACGCGCAGGCCGAACGGGCTCAAGGCGACCTGGCCGGCGAAAAAATACACCGCCAACGCCCCGGCGCCGCCGAGAAAGACCAGGCCGAACAGCAGACCGCGCAGCAGCTCCAGGGCGGGGAGAGAGTAAACGTAAAACGCGGCGTCGTAGCCCAGTACCGGATCGGCTTTCCCAAACGGCGCCTGGTTGATCCACATCAACAGCGTCATCCATTGACTGGACGCGAATGACGCGACGAGAAAGGCCGCGACCGCCGCAAGGCCGGTGACCAACGGCTGCACTTGCGCGCGTGTCGGCAGCGCGACGGTAAATCCTTCGCGAGTCGTGAACGTGGTCGGCTCGGCCGACATAGCGGCCAGCGCGAATCGCGCATTGAGCATCAGCCAGCCCAGCGCGATCGCAAACACGACGGCCCCGACCGTGGCGCGCGCGCCGATCGATGTCGCGTAGACATCGCGGTACTGCACTTCGCCGAACCACAGCCAGTCGGCCGCGAAGTCGACGGTCGCCGGCAGCAGAAAGAACAGGCCGGCGAACACAGCGAAGAACATCATGCGGAACGGCACGGAGCGATTCTACTTCTCCATGGCCCCGGCAGAACCCCGTAATCGCCGCTATTCGCCGCGCTTCAGCCGGCGCAAAGTGCGCCGCATGTCGCGGTCCGGGCGGTGTTTGGGCGCGGCCGCGGCCCGGTAGAGGCGCTCGATTCTGCGCATTTCCGTCTCTTCCGGAGTGGGCTTGGGCGTGCGGTCCTCGTAGAGGAGCCGCGCCTCGGCCTTCGCGATATGCGCGTCGGCAATGGCGGCCACCGTCACCAGCTGCTTGCGCCCGAGAGGCCGGTGGATCTCGATTTCGTCGCCGATCTTGACGTCACGATGGGCCTTGGCGGCCTGACCGTTGACGATCACCTTGTTCAAACGGCACGCCTTGGTCGCTTCCGAACGCGTCTTGAACAAACAGGCCACGTCGAGCCAGGTGTCGAGACGGACAGCCACACGAAATAGTCACACGAAACGACGAAGATTGACGAAGCGCACGAACACCTTAGGGCTTCGTAGGTTTCGTCCATTTCGTGACTTCGTGTCACGGTTTCGTGCGCTTCGTGCTACAAGAACAACCTTCATGAACAAACGCCCTCATTCTTCCCTCGTGCTCGACGGCCCCGAACGCGCGCCGGGGCGCGCGATGTTGCACGCGGTCGGTTTCACGCGGGCAGACTTCCAGAAATCCCAGGTCGGCATCTGCTCGACGTGGAGCCAGGTGACCCCGTGCAACGTGCACATCGACGGCCTGGCGCGCGAGGCCGCAAAGGGCGTCGACGCCGCGGGCGGCAAGCCGGTGATCTTCAACACCATCACCGTGTCCGACGCGATCTCGATGGGCACCGAGGGCATGAAGTACTCGCTGGTGTCGCGGGAAGTGATTGCGGATTCCATCGAAACGGTCATGGGCGCCGAAGGCTTCGATGGCCTGGTCGCGATTGGCGGGTGCGACAAGAACATGCCGGCCTGCGTCATGGCGATGGCGCGGCTCAACCGGCCCGCGGTGTTTGTCTACGGCGGCACCATTCTGCCGGGAACGTTTCAGGGCCGGTCCGTCGATATCGTGTCGGTGTTCGAGGCGGTCGGGCAGCATGCCGCGGGTCAGTTGTCGGACGAAAGCCTGGCGGATCTGGAACAGCATGCGTGTCCTGGCGCGGGTTCGTGCGGCGGCATGTACACCGCCAACACCATGGCCAGCGCGATCGAAGCGCTCGGTCTCAGCCTGCCGAACAGCTCGGCGCAGGCTGCGGTGTCGGAGGACAAGCGCGACGACTGCGCGCGCGCCGGTGCCGCGGTGGTGCGCTTGATCGATCGCAACGTCCGGCCGCGCGACATCCTGACGCGCAAGGCCTTCGAAAACGCCGTCGTCACCATCAGCGCGCTCGGCGGATCGACCAACGCGGTGCTGCACCTGCTGGCCATCGCGCATGCGGCAGGCATCAGGTTCTCGCTCGACGATTTCACTCGGATCGGCCGGCGGGCGCCGGTCGTCGCGGATCTCAAGCCCAGTGGCAAGTACGTGATGGCCGAGCTCGTCAAGATTGGCGGCTTGATGCCGCTGATGAAACGGCTGCTCGACCGCGGGTTGCTGCATGGCGACGCGATGACGGTCACGGGGCAGACGCTCGCGGACAACCTTCGCGGCGTGACGGACTATCCCGACGATCAACAGATCATCAGATCGCTCGATCGCCCGATCAAGAAAGACAGTCACCTCGTGATTCTTCGCGGCAACCTGGCGCCGGACGGCGCGGTGGCGAAGATCAGCGGCAAGGAGGGCGAGACGTTCACCGGACGCGCGCGCGTGTTCGATCGCGAGGAGGACGCGCTGGCGGCGATCCTCGCCGGCAGGATTGGCAAGGGGCAGGTCGTGGTGATTCGGTATGAAGGCCCGCGCGGCGGACCCGGCATGCGCGAAATGCTGTCGCCGACCAGCGCGATCATGGGACGCGGCCTGGGCAGCGACGTCGCGTTGATCACCGATGGCCGATTCAGCGGCGGCACGCACGGCTTCGTGGTCGGGCACATCACACCCGAAGCGTTTGCGGGCGGACCGCTGGCGCTGGTCAAAAACGGCGACACCATCACGATCGACGCCACGCGGCGCTTGCTCACGCTCGACATCTCCGCGAAGGAGCTGAGTGCGCGGCGGCGCGCCTGGAAGCCGCGCAAACCGCGCTACACGCGCGGCGTGCTCGCCAAGTATGCTCGCCTCGTCTCGACGGCGAGCACCGGCGCCGTGACCGATCTCTAAACGGGCCGCCGGTTCCCGCCTCCCGGATTCCATCTCCCTAGCTCCCTAGCTCTCTAGCTCCCTAGCTCCCTAACTCCCTAGCTCCCTGATCTGAATCCAATTATTTGTAGACCATTCGTCCTTCGCGCATTCCCTTGCAAACCTTCACCTGTAGCGCGTAAACTCCGGCAACCTGTCAGAGAAGATTCGATTCTCCCTCGGCGGCGTTGTGCCTGTTTCGCCAGTGCGGTGGCGACAGGCTTCTCGATCGATTTGGAGGAAAGCGAGTATGAGGAACCTTGTGTCGCGGTGCTGCTTGCTGGCACTGCTTGTAGTTCCACTAGCCACCAGTACCGCGTGGGCGCAGACGTTTACTGGTGCGGTCCGCGGAGTCGTCAGTGACGCCGGCGGCGTCGTGCCGGGCGTAACCGTCACGCTGATCAATGAGTCCAGCGGCGCGACGCGCGAGGCCGTGTCGAACGAGCGTGGCCTGTACGACTTCACGGCGGTGCCTCCGGGCGTCTACACCGTGAAAGCTGAATTGACAGGGTTCAAGACCTTCGAGAGCAAGGGTGTCCGCGTCGCGACGCAGCAGTTCGTGACGATGGACATCAAGCTGGATGTCGGTCAGTTGCAGGAGACGATCACGGTCACGGGCGCCGCGCCGGTGATCGATACGTCGAATGCCTCGACCGGCGGCGTGATCGATTCGCGCCAGCTCGAAACGCTGCCGAGCGGCGGCCGTTCGGCGTTTCTATTCGCCGTCACCGTGCCAACGGTCGTGGCGTCCGGCGACGCGCAGTTCAACCGCCAGCAGGATCAGACTAACGCGTCGCTGCTGTCGCTGGGCGGCGGAGCGCGCCGCGCCAACAACTATCTGATTGACGGCGTGCCGATCACCGACCTGCGCAACCGCGCGTCGGCGAATCCGAGCATCGAGGCGCTGGAAGGCGTCAACGTGCAGGTGCACCAGTACGACGCGGAGACCGGCCGCACCGGCGGCGGCACGTTCAACACCGCCACCAAGTCCGGCGGCAACGACTGGCACGGCAGCGGCTTCTACCAGACCCGTCCCAAGTTCGGCATGTCGCAGAATTACTACGCGGCCCGCACGGGCGTGCCGCTTCCGGACACCTACTTCCACCTTGGCGGCGGCGCCGTTGGCGGTCCGATCGCCAAGAACCGCACGTTTTTCTGGTTCTCGACGGAAGGCTACGGCTCGAACACGACGCGCAACGCGCCGGTCCGCCTCCCGACCGCGCGCGAGCGCCAGGGCGACTTCTCGCAAAGCTTCAACTCCGCGGGTCAACTGCTCGAAATCTACGACCCGCTGACGGGCGATGCGAACGGTAACGGCCGGACGCCCTTCCCCGGCAACGTCATCCCCGCGAACCGCTTGAACCCGGTTGCGGTCAAGATGCTCAGCTACCTGCCGAATCCGACCAGCGACGTCTCCCGCGCCGGTACCAACAACTTCGCGTCGATCGCCGAAATCAACGACCGCGCGATCATGTATACCGGCAAGGTCGATCACCGCTTCAACGATCGCGTCTCGCTGAGCGGCTTCTACCTCTATAACGCGTCGGACGAGCCGTGCGCCAACTCGGTGTACCCCGGCTTGAATCATCCAAACCGGTTCATCGATCGTTCCGACTACCTGCTGATCCGCCGCGTGAACGTGCTGGCGTTGAACAATACCTGGCTGCCCAGCAACAACACGGTCGCCACCTTGCGTTACGGTCAGACCAAGTTCATCGACGACGATACGCTGTCGATTGATTACGACCCGGCCGACCTTGGGTTCAGCTCGACCTATCTCAATCAGATCCAGGTCAAGAAGATGCCGCGCGTCGACATCACCGATTACTACGCGTTTGGCGCTATCGACCCAACGCCGCGTAACTGGTATTCGTGGAGCGCCAACGGCGCGGTGTCGAAGCTGGTGGGCACGCACACCTTCAAGGTGGGCGCCGACTGGAGAACCATCGGCATCGAGACCCAGTCGTTCACGAACGGTGCGGGTCGTTTCTTCTTCGATCGGTTCTACACCTCCTCGAATCCGACCGCCCTCAACGCCACTACCGGCAACGGTCTGGCGAGCATGTTGCTCGGCTATCCGAGCGGACAGCCGGGTAACGAGTCGCTGTTGACGGTGTCGTCTCCGTTCAACGCCTTCGTTCACTACATGGGCGGCTACATCCAGGACGACTGGCGCATGAGCTCGCGATTCACGCTGAACTACGGCCTGCGACTCGAACGCGAGACGGGATTGCGCGAGGAGAATAACTCGCTGACCGTGGCGTTCGATCGCACGCTGAACCCTGGCGGTGCCCTGGGTAATGTCGTCAACCCGCTCAGCGGCCAGCCCATTCGTGGCGGCTTGGTCTATGCCGGCGTCAATGGCGCTCCCGAACATCAGGGGGACCCACCGGCGGTGAAGGTCTCGCCGCGCCTCGGCATGGTCTACTCGTTCAACCCGAAGACGGTGGTTCGTGCCGGCTACGGTCTCTACTGGGCGCCGTGGAACTATCAGGGCGTCAGCGCCACCAATTACGGCAACGTCGGCTTTACGCAGAACACCCTGATCACTCAGGGTCAGTTCCGCCCGACGGTCGACTTGACCAACCCATTCCCGGGCGGCGTCGCGCCGGTTCGCGGCAGCAGCCGCGGGGCGCTCGAGGGCGTCGGCGGCCAGATCGAGTTCATCGATCAGAACAAGAAGGCGC
>DASPNQ010000140.1:0-45575 GCA_035626435.1 Vicinamibacterales bacterium | reverse complement strand
GACCAGCGCCGGCCGGTGGCGCTGCTGCGGTATTGCTGCACCAGGTCCGCGTTGGCATCACGCGTGTGCTTGAACGTCCCCTGCCGGTTGTTGGCGCCGAACTTGATGGTGTGCGCGCCGTTGACCCACGTTGCGGCGGCGTTCCAGTAGAACGCGACCGGGCTTTCGGTGGTGTTGATCGGCCCCGCGTTGGTGTAGCCACCGAGATCGAGCTCGTTCTTGGCGACCGTGCGATACCACTCCGCCGTACCGCGCGGCTGCTCGATGCCCGGGCGGTATTCGTTGGTGTAGTACTCGGTGTTGTTGGAGAAACCGGCCTCGAGGAACCATGCGCCGTTGATCGGCGACGTCCACTTGATGGCCGTGGTGTGGTACGCCGGCGAGTTCCAGACGGTGGCCGCGGTCTCCGGATCGTAATTGGCCTGCATGTCGTGACCGCGGTACTTGTCGATCTCGTCGAAGTACGCCGAGATTTTGTTGCGCGGCGAGACCTGCCAGGTGAGCCGCGTCATCGCATTCTTGATGAACTGATCGTCGATGCCCTGGCTGCCATCGTCGAAGAACGTGTTGGCGATGAAGTTGTTGACCGAGAAGTAGCGGGCTGACGAGAAGAACCACAGCTTGTCTTTCTTGATTGGTCCGCCGATCGACGCCGTGTAGTCGACGATGCGGTCGATGGCGTTGCCCGCGCTCAGGCCGCGCGCCTTGTGCCGATCGGTGAGGTTGCTCGACTGCCACGATCCCGGCCGGCGCGCGAACTTGAAGTCGCCGTGGAATTGATTACCACCTTCGCGCGGAATCATGTTCAGACGCACGCCGCCCGACGAGGTCTCGGCGCCGATCGCGGCCGTCTGGTAGCTCATCTCCGCGTTCATCGCGTCGTTGTAATAGCTCTGGATCGCGCCGTCGCCCTGCAGGCCGTTGGTCATTTGGCCGTCGACCAGCACCGTGGTATTGGCCGTCGACATGCCGTGCGTCGACATGTAGGTCTGCTGCATGGCGCGCGCGCCGCCGGTGTCCGGCAGGTTAAGGCTGACGCCGACCACCAGCTGACCCAGACCCTGGATGCTGCGCCCGGTCGGAATCAGGTCGATCGCTTCGCGGTTGAGCACCTGCGCCTTGGCGGCGGAGGTGACATCGACGACCGGCGAAGACCCGGTGACGGTGATGGTTTCCTCGAGTGAGCCGACGCCCAGCTCCGCGTTGACCGTCGCCGTGAATTCAGAGGGCAGTTGCAAACCTTCGCGGCGGAAGGTCTTGAATCCGGTGAGCGCGAACGTCACCGTGTAGGTGCCCGGACGCAAGTCGCCGATGCGATACGAGCCGTCGCCGTCGGTGACCGCCGCTTTCACTTTTTCGATGAGGACGTCGCTCGACGCCTCAACCGTCACCCCGGGCATCGCGGCACCGGAGCTGTCTTTCACTACGCCGACGATCGCACTCTGAGCGTAGGCGGCACTCGACAGGAGCACTGCCCCACCGAACGCCAACAGCGTTCTCGTGATTCTTCGCGCCATGCTTCCCCTCCAATAACACTGGGTCACCCCGCGGTGTTCGAGCGGGAGAGCCAGGACAACCGGACGAACGATCGGACGAATTACGTCGAGTAACGCTGTTATGAACCCGCGTTCGGGCGAGGGCAGGCTAAACCCCCGGCCATTTCCTGTCAATGACAAACTATTGCAAACTCACAGAAATAAAGACCTTAGGTTTACTTATGGAGACAGCAACGAAAACAGATGCCTTGGCGGGCAACTGCAGCCGTTAACCGTCAGCCTTCCCCCTTCGGCCTTCAGCCTGCGGCGTTCACCCGATACACTGGGCGCATGAAGCTTTCACTTGTGATGTGTGCCGTCGCGATTCTGGCCGTGGGATGTAGTGGCGAGGATGGCAACAACATGCCGACCGCGCCCTCGTCCAACGTGCAGTTCTCGACGACCGATCTGCGCGTCGGCACGGGCGCGACCGCGACGACCGGCCGCGCCGCCTCGGTGCGGTATACCGGATGGATCTACAGCTCGAGCGGGACCGACAACAAGGGGACGCAGTTCGATAGCGGGTCATTCAGCTTCACGGTCGGAAGCGGCGTCATCCAGGGCTTCAGCATGGGCGTCAACGGCATGCAGGTCGGCGGCATCCGCCGGATTGTGATCCCGCCCAACCTCGGTTACGGCAACAACCCGCCTCCGAACTCCGGGATCCGCGCGAACGAGACGCTGATCTTCGAAGTCGAATTGCTGGCCGTCCAGTAGCAGCTTTCAGCTATCAGCTATCAGCTATCAGCTGTCAGCTGATTACTTTGGAAACTTTCCAAGCGCGACCAGCAATTCCAGCCGCGCCTGGCGCAACGCGTCTTCCGCCTGCACGACCACCGATTCCTGGTCGCGGCTCGAGCGCTGCGCGTCGATGACCTCGATGTTGGTGGTCGATCCGGCATCGAACGCGATGATCGTAATCTTCAACACTTCGTTCGCCGTCTGCGCGGCCTGACGCGCCGCCGTCAGCGCGCGCTCACGCGCCTCCACCGCCTCGCGGGCGATCCGCACTTCCGATCGCGCCGCAATCTGCGCGCGCTCGAGCGTCAGGGTCGAGGCCTGGAACAGCGCCTCGCGCTGCCGGCGCAGGCTGCGGCGTTGACCGCCTTCAAACAGCGGCTGCGACAACTGCACCGACAGCGACCACGTCCGCGACGGTTGAAACAGGCCCGACGGCGTCAGCAATTGCGGACCGAAGGTCACGGCGGCCGCCGGCCACCAATCGAGGCGGCTGTCGTTGACGATGCGCTCGTTGGCGCGGCGCTGCTCCGTGAAGACGCGAATGTCGGGACGGCTCGGCAACCACTCGGCTTCCGCGACGTCCTGCGGAATTTCGAATGACGGCTCCCCGTCGACGTCGACGGGTCCTTGGGCGGCCAGCAACACGCCGAGCGCCTCCTGCGCGCGCCGGACATTCAACAGCAGGCCTTCCAGCTGCGCCTGCGTCGCCGACAACAGCTGCGACGACCGCAGCTCGTTCAGCCGGCTGCCAACACCGCCTTCGCGGCGCCGGGCGTTGTACTCGAATTGGCCGCGCGCGGTGTCGACGGCGGTGTTGATCACCTCCACCAGACGCTTCTGCGCGATCACCGTCAGGTACGCCGTCGCCGTCGCGACCGCGATCTGCCGCCGCGTGTCGGTGACCGACAGACGGGCGATTTCGACCTGGTCCATCGCCTGCGTGCGCGCCGCCCACTGCGCCGCCGCCACAATCGGCATCGTCGCATTCAATCCAAGCAGTGTCTGGTTCTGAGGCTGAACGGTCTGCCCGCCGAATTCACGCCCGGTGTCGAGCGTGGTGTTGGTGACGTTGCCGGTGACGCGCGGTTGCACGACCGCGCGTGCCTGCTGGAGCAGCGCTTCGGACCGCAGGATGTTCGTGGCCGCGATCGCCACGTTGGGATTGTTCTCGAGCGCGCGTGTGATGGCTTCGTCGAAGGTGACCCGTTCGATCGGGGGTTGCGGCGAACCGCTCTGCGGTGTGCGGTTCGTGGCCTGCGCAAACGCCGGCGACGCGATGCCAAGGGACGCCGCCAGCAACAGGCCCACCACCGGGGCGACACCCGGTCCTCCGACGGGCCCCGGCGCCGGTTCGCTGCGATCGCGATGCGCCCGTCCCGGCGCCAGCGTCCGAATGACGACGTAGAGAACCGGGATGAAGAAGATCGACAAGAACGTCGACGCCAGCATCCCGCCGGCGACGGCGGTGCCTACCGAATTCCGCGAGGCTGCCCCGGCGCCGGTGGCCAGCGCCAGCGGCAACACGCCAAGGATGAACGCAAACGACGTCATCAGGATGGGCCGCAGCCGGATGCGCGCCGATTCAATCGCGGCGTCGACGATCGACAGCCCGCGCTCTCGCAGTTGCTCGGCGAACTCGACGATCAGAATCGAATTCTTCGCCGCCAGGCCGACCAGCAGCACCAGGCCCACCTGGCAGAACACGTCGTTGTTGAAACCGCGAACCAACTGCGCCGACAGCGCGCCAAACACGGCCAGCGGCACGCCGAGCAGGATGATGAACGGCAGGATGAATGACTCGTATTGCGCGGCAAGCACCAGATACACGAGCAGCAGGCTCAATCCGAAGATCATGCCGGCTTGGGCGCCCGACCGCCGCTCTTCGAGCGACTGCCCCGCCCACGTGAAGTCGAAGCCCGGCGGCAGCGTCGATCGCGCGAGCTCCTCCATCGCATCGAGCGTCTGGCCCGAGCTCATGCCGGGTGCGGGATTCCCGGTGATCTCCGCCGATCGAAACAGGTTGAAATGACTGATCACCTGCGGCGAAGTGGTCTCGCGCAGGCGCACCACCGCATCGAGCGGAATCATGTCGCCGTTCGCGGCGCGCGCATACAGCTGCTTGAGATTGGCCGGATTCGCCCGAAAACGCTGATCGGCCTGCGCGTAGACACGGTACGAGCGGTTGTTGAAGTCGAAGTCGTTGACGTACTGCGAACCCAGGAACACCTGCAATGCGTCGGTGACCTCGCGAAGCGGCAACCCGAGACTGCGCGCCTTATCGCGATCGATGTCGACGATCAGCTGCGGATCGTCGGCGCGGAACTGGCTGAACGCGCCCATGACGCGGCCGCTTTGGTTGGCCGCGCCCATCAGACTGAACGTCGCCGCCGCCAGCTGGCTGACGTCAGCCGAGCCGGTTTGATCGAGCACCTCGAACTGGAACCCGCCAAAAGTGCCAAGCCCCTGAATCGACGGCGGCGGGAACGCCGCGACAATGGCGCCGGGAATCATGAACAGCGGTCCGCTGACCCGCCGCAACACTGCCTGGAGTGATTGGTCGGCGCCCTTCCGCTCGTCGTAATCCTTGAGGCGCACGAAGATCATGCCGTTGTTCGGCGCGGCACCCGCAAAACTGAAGCCCATCACCGCAAACGCCGCGGCCACATCCTTGTCGGCGTAGATGATCTGCTCCGCCTTCTTGGCAATCTCGGTCGTGTACTCCAGCGAGGCGCCGGCCGGCGCCTGCACGATGCACATGAAATAGCCCTCGTCTTCCTGCGGCACGAACGACGACGGCACCATGCGGAAGACCTGCCAGGTCGCAAACAGGCCGGCCGCGAAGAGCAGCAGCACCGCGATGCGCCACTGCAGCGCGCCGCGCACCACGCGCACATACGCATTGGTGGAGGCCGTGACGCCGCGATTGAACGCCGAGAAAAACCGGCCGTGCGTGTGGGTTTCCTTGTCGAGCAGCAGCGCCGCCAGCGCCGGCGCCAGCGTGACGGCGTTGAACACCGATAGAATCACGGCGAACGCAATCGTCAGCGAGAACTGCTGATACAAACGCCCGGTCACGCCAGGAAAGAACGCCACCGGCACGAACACGGCGACCAGCACGATGCCGATCACCACCACGGCGCCGAACACTTCGCGCATCGCGTCGACGGCGGCCTGACGCGCGCTTTTGCCGAACTCGCGCATGTGCCGCTCGATGTTCTCAATCACCACAATCGCATCGTCGACGACAATGCCAGTGGCGAGCACGATGCCGAACAGCGTCAGGACATTGATCGAGAAGTCGAACAACTTGATGAACGCAAACGTCCCGATCAACGAGACCGGGATGGTGATCGCCGGAATGATCGTGCTGCGCCAGTTCTGCAGGAACACGAACATCACGAGAATGACGAGGCCGATTGCTTCCGCGAGCGTCCACAACACTTCGACGATCGATTCGCGGACGACCACGACGTTGTCGAAGGCAACCTGCCATTCGAGCCCCGGCGGGAAGTTCTGCTTCAGGCGATCCATCTCCGCCACGACACCACGGAACACTTCGATGGCGTTCGCTGACGGCAACAGCGAGATGCCGACGCCCTGCGCTTCGAGGCCCAGAAAACGCAGGTTCGACGAATACGTCTCGGCGCCCAGTTCGACGCGGCCGACGTCCTTGACGCGCACCAGCGCGCCGGCACGGCCCGCCTTGACGACCACGTCCTCGAAGTCCGGTGCCTCGGAGAGCCGGCCCATCGCGCGCACGCTGATCGTGAACTCCTGCTGCGTGGACGACGGCGCATCGCCGAGCGCGCCGGCCGCGACCTGCACGTTCTGCTCGCGGAGCGCGCTGAGCACGTCGCCGGCGGTGATGCCGCGGCCCGCCAGCTTGGTGGGGTCGAGCCACAGCCGCATCGCGAACTTGCGCTCGCCGAAGACGATGACGTCGCCGACACCAGGCACGCGCTTGATGGCGTCGCGGATGTAGAGGTCGATGTAGTTGCTGATGAACTGGCTCGAGTAGCGGTTGTCCTTCGAATAGAAGCCGAGACCGCCGATGAACCCGCTCGCGACCTTGACGACCGAGATGCCGTTCTGGCGGACCTCGGGCGGCATGCGGCCAAGGGCCTGGTTGACGCGGTTCTGCACGTCGACCGCCGCCAGATCCTGGTTGCGATCGACATCGAACGTGACGGTGATCGTCGCGAACCCGCTGTTGGTGCTCGACGAGGTGATGTACTGCATCCCCTCGACGCCGTTGATGGCCTGCTCGAGCGGCGTCGTCACCGCGCTTTCGACCGCCTGCGCGTTGGCGCCGGTGTAAAACGCCGAGACCGTCACGGCCGGCGGGGCGAGATCCGGATAGCGCGCGATCGGCAAAGTCGGAATCGACACCGCCCCCGCGAGGATGATCAGCAGCGAGCAGACCGTCGATAGAACGGGTCTGCGAATGAAAACGTCAGCCATCATGCCGGGTCCCTACGATGCCGGCGCGGGGGATGCCGGCGGCGCCGCCATCACCGGGGCGCCATCACGAATTTTCTGCAGCCCACCGACGATCAAATGCTCCCCCACATCCAAGCCGCTCTGGACCACATACGAGTTGTCGATGATTTCACCGAGTTGTACCGGCTTCTGCTTGGCGGTCATGCCCTCGCTCGACTTCTCGGCGACGAACGCGAAGAATTGCGCGTTGACGCGTGTGACCGCGGTGACTGGAATGGTGATCGCGGGCGCCGTCGTCCACACCACGCGCGCACGCACGAACTGATCCGAACGGAATTGGCCGCGCCCTTCGACGACCTGCGCTTTGGCCAGCACCGACTGTGTCGAGGTGTCGACGTTTGGCGAGATGAAGGTGATCTTGTTGGTCACCAGCAACTGGCCGCGATCGTCGACGATGCGGACCGGCAGGCCGAGTTTCAACTGGGTCGCCTGCTGCACGGGCACGTTGATGTAGACCTCGAGCACCTCGTTGTCGTCGACCGTCGTGAGCACCGTCTGGCGCGTGACCCGATCGCCGGGGTTCACGGGAATGTCGCCAACCGTGCCGGCGGTCGGCGAGGTGACGCGGTAGTAACCGAGCTGGCTGCGCTGCTGCCGCAACTGTTCGTCCAGCGCCTTGAGCTGCGCTTCGGCGGCGCGCAATTGCGTTTCGAACTGCTCCACCTCGCGCTGACTGACCGCACCCGCCGACAGCAGCGTCTTGTTACGCTGCACCTGCTGCCGCGCAAACTCGACTTCGGCTTCGCGCATCGGGCGCATCGACTGCAGCGAGGCTAACGCGGCCTGCTGAGGCGCGGAGTCGATCTCGAAGAGCACTGCGCCACGAGAGACCCGCTGTCCGGACTTCACGGCGATGCGCGTCAGGAACCCTTCGACCTCCGGTTGAATGGTCGTCGATTGCCGCGACTTCACCGACGCGACGAATTCGGTCGCCTGTTCGACGGGCCGCGCTGCAACGGTGACGATTTCAACAGGCATCGGCGGCATGCTGCCGCCCGGCGGCCCGCCCGGCCCGCCCGCCTGAGGACCATTTCCACCGCAGGCCGCCGTGATCGGCGCGAGCAGCAAACAAAAAGCGAACCAATGGCGCGCCCTAAAGGACAGATGTGCGGTAGTCATGTCGAAGTTCATTGGCCTAAGCTGGATACGGAAAGACGTAGGAAAAGCGAACCCCTACTATAAACAGAAGTGCCAACGGCTGGCAACTTGAGGGACGAGCCACAATACAAGGTCTGATGCGAGACGAATTCAGGGGTTTCAGCCGCGGCATGTATTCGAACTGGCTCTGGCATCGTCCGCTGCAATTGCTGATCGACGCCGGCGAGGGCCTGCAGATCGCCCTCGGCACCAACGTGTTCTCTCCCTCCGTCCTCGCGATTACGCACGGTCATTCCGATCACGTCCTCGGACTGCCAGGGCTCCTGGCGGCGCGCAAATTCGGCAAGGGTGCGGTCGACAAACCTCTGACCATTTTGTTTCCGGAAGGTTCGTGCGGTGTGCAGGCCGCGCGCGAATGGCTCGGCCGCGCGTATGCCGGCGTGGTGTTTCCAGTGACGTGGATTCCAGTCAAGGCGGGCATCGCGACCCCGCTCGGCAAAGGCCGCGTCATCGAGGCTATTGGGGTCCGCCATACCGCGAGTGAGCCGGCAATTGGCTATCGTGTGGTCGAGACCCGCAAGCATCTCAAACCGGAATTCGCATCGCGGCCCCAGTCGGAGATCGAAGCCGCGGCCCGCGCGGGGGCGCGCGAGTCAATGCTCGAAGCGTCGACACACGTGCTGTTCGCGCACTCGGGCGATGCGATGCCGATCGATCCGGCGCTGGCGATGCACGCCGACGTGCTTGTTCACGACGCGACGTTCCTCAACGAGGACGACCGCCGCGAACCGATTCACGCCACGACAGAAGAGGCGTTGCACGTCGCCAGGGACGCACAGGTGAAATGCCTGGTCCTCTATCACTTGTCGATCCGCTACGACCGGCAGACGGCCCTCTCCACGTTGCGAGCGCAAGTTGTGGCGAGCGGTTTCACAGGCGAGTGCTGGTTACTGGACGAGGGTGAGTTTGTGGAGATTGGCCGGGGGAGATAGGGAATAGGAAATAGGAAATAGGAAATAGGAATTAGGAATTAGGAATTAGGAGCTAGCGATCGAAGCCCTGGGGACGAGGGTGATATTCTTCAGTGATCGTGTCTATTCTCAGCAAGCAGGAGGTGCAGCGCATCGCCGAACTGGCGAGGCTGGAGTTGACGTCCGACGAACTCGACCTCTTCACGCGGCAGCTTGGCGACATCCTCACCTATGTCGAACAGATCCGCGCGCTCGATACGAGCGGCGTCGTTCCGACATCGCAGGTCCTCAATCGGCCCGTGGATCGCGACGATGTGCCTGGCCCGACGCTGACTCGTGAGCAGTTGCTGGGCAACGCGCCGGATGCATCGACGGAAGCGGGCCTGTTCAAAGTGCCGCGGGTGATCGGCTGATGGATCTGCGGCAGGGCTCGGGAGCGCCATCCGCCGTCGCGGCCGTCGAGCGATCGCTGACGCGCATCCGACAGCTCGAACCAAAACTGTCGGCGTTCAACACCGTGCTCGCCGAGCGCGCGCTCGAACGCGCGCGCGTTCTCGACAGCGAAGCGCCGAGAGGACCGCTGCACGGCGTGCCGATCGCCATCAAGGACAACATGTGCACCGCCGGCGTTCCGACGACGGCGTCGTCGAAAATCCTGAGCGGTTTCGTCCCCCCCTACGACGCGACGGTAATTGAACGGCTCGAGTCGGCCGGCGCCATTGTGATTGGCAAGACCAACCTGGACGAGTTCGCGATGGGATCGTCGACGGAAAATTCCGCGCTCGGCCCGTCGAAGAACCCGTGGGACCCGACCCGCACGCCCGGCGGCTCGAGCGGCGGCTCCGCGGTGGCGGTCGCTGCGCGCATGGTGCCGCTCGCGCTTGGCTCCGATACCGGCGGATCGATTCGGCAGCCCGCGGCGTTGTGCGGGGTTACCGGATTGAAGCCAACCTACGGACGTGTGTCACGGTATGGCTTGCTGGCGTTCGCATCGTCGCTCGACCAGATTGGGCCGTTCGCGGTGACCGCCCGCGAAATCGCGGCGGTGCTGCAGGCGATTGGCGGCTTCGACGCGCACGACTCGACCAGCTCCGCGGAGCCGATGCCGGATTTGACGGGTGCCCTCAATGGCGACATCACAGGCCTGCGCATCGGTATTCCACGTGCGTTTTTGACAGGCGTCGACGCCGCCGTGCTCGCCGCCTTTGAAGCGTCGCTGCGGATATTCGAGGCGCGCGGTGCGACGCTGGTCGACGTCGAGCTGCCGCACGCATCGTTCGGGATTCCGGTCTACTACCTGATTTGCACGGCTGAAGCGTCTTCGAACCTCGCACGCTACGACGGTGTCCGCTATGGCCATCGCACGACGTTGAGCAAAGAGGATGGACTGCGGGCCATGTACGAGCGGACGCGGGACGAAGGTTTCGGTGCCGAAGTCAAACGGCGCATCATGCTCGGCACCTATGTGTTGAGCGCCGGGTACTACGACGCGTATTACCTCAAAGCGCAGCAGGTACGGACATTACTGCGGCAGGATTACGATCGGGCGTTCGAGCGCGCCGACCTGATCGCGACGCCGACGACGCCGACGCCCGCGTTCCGGTTCGGCGAGAAGACCAGCGATCCGGTGCAGATGTACCTGGCTGACGTCTTTACCGTGAGCGCCAATCTCACCGGTCTGCCCTCGATCAGCGTGCCGTGCGGGTTTACGGGCAGCCCGGAGCCGGAAGCCGGGAGCCGCTTGCCGATTGGCCTGCAGTTGACGGGACGCCCGTTCGACGAGCCGACGGTATTGCGCGCCGCTGACGCATTCCAGTTGGACACGACCTTTCACATGGAGGCGCCGCCCTCCGTCACCGAGGTTACGGACGACCAGCCGCTCGACTGATGGCGATTGTGTTCTCGCTGTGTGCCGCGTACGTCGCGTATTGCCTGGGCACGAATCCGGCGGGAGCGTTGACGACGCCGGACTCGATCCATTACCTCGAGGCCTCGCCGATTGTCCCGCTCGGCTATCCGCTGTTCCTGATGATCTTCGGCGCGCGCGGCGTGATGATCGTGCAGCCGATCGTGTTCGGCGGCGCGCTGGCCTTTCTCGGCTACGCACTGGTGCGTCACACGCGCAGCACCGGGCTTGCGGTGGCGGTGGTCGCGGCGATCATCGCCTTGCCCCAGCTGCGCGGCTTTCATGCGTCGATCCTGTCCGAGTCGCTGTTCCTGTCGCTGCTGATCGTATTGCTCGCGCTGTCGGTACGCTTTGCGTACCAGCCGACGTGGCGCCTGCTGGCCGGGATGGCCGTCGCCGTGGCGCTGGCGGCGACGGTGCGGCGCACTGGATTCGCGTTCGTCCCGGTCCTGATGGTGATGGCGTTCATGCAACGCGATCGACTGCGCGTTTCACGCGGGGTGTTCCCGGCCGCGGTCGCGCCGCTCTTGATCATTCTCGGCGCGGAGCAGGCGGCCGCGCCGGTGGTGCACGACGGCCGATCGTCGAGTTTGCTGGGCCGTCATATGTTCGCTAAGGCGGCGCTGATCGAGGCGCCGGTGGCGCCGGTGTCCGGTGATCCGCTGCGCGATCGGCTGCATCAGCACCTGCAGTTGAACTACGCGCCGATCCGCTCGCTGCTCGCCGAGGCGCCGCGCGATCTGCGCGGTGTGCTGTCGTTGTATTACGAGACGTGCCTGCAGGGCGGCTGCGCCGATCGCTCCCGCGATCTGATGCCGGCGCTTTCGGAACCGGAGCAGACCCGCATCCTCGGATCGGTCGCGCTCGAACGCATCCGCCGCTCGCCGGTGGCATTTCTCGATCTGCTGGCACTGAACTATCAGTCGCTCTGGGCGGTCGATCGGCTCCGTCATCCTGACCGTGCCGGCGCGCTGACCGCGTTCATCGCGGCGCACCGGCGCTTGCCGTTCGAGTTGATGGCGCTGTCGCTGAAGCCCGATCACGTCATGGAGTTTCAGCCGTCCGCTCGCGTGCGCTACATGCAACTGCTGATGACCGCCATCGCCTTCTGGACCGCGGCGCTGGCCGCCGCCGGAATCATTGCAGCGCTGCGGCGCGTAACGTTGCCGCCGCTCTTTGCCGTCGCCACGATCGCGGCGCTGACCGCCCATGGCGGCTTGATCTTGACCGCGACGCTGGCCGCGGGGTTTTCGCGCTTCATGCAGGGACTGTGGCCCGCGATCGCGGTGGCGGCGATGACCGGCGCGTGGGCACTGCTGCCGCGGCGGTCGCGCTAAGGTCGGACGACACCTACTGGGCGTTGATGTTGGCGCGCCCCTTGCGCAACACGAACTTCTGAATCTTCCCGGTTGCAGTCTTCGGCAGCTCCGTGACCGGCGTGAAGGCGTGCGGCACCTTGAAGTGCGCCAGCCGATCGCGACAGAACGCGCGTAGGGCGTCGGCGGTCGCGCTCTGACCGTGTTTGAACACGACAAAGGCGTGTGGTGACTCGCCCCATTGCTCGTGAGGCACGCCGACCACCGCGACCTCCTGAATCGCCTCGTGCCGCAGCAGCATGGCCTCGACCTCGACGGAGGAAATATTCTCGCCACCACTGATGATGACGTCCTTGAGTCGGTCGGTAATCTGCACGTAGCCGTCCGGATGGACGACGGCGGCGTCGCCGGTGTGGAACCATCCGGCGGCCATGCACTGGGCGGTGGCGTCCGGGTCGTTGTAATACCCTTCCATCACGACGTTGCCGCGCGCCACGATTTCGCCCGGCGTCTTCCCGTCGTGCGGCACCTCGCGTCCCTGCTCGTCGACCACACGCAACTCGCCTGATGTGATCAACTCAACGCCCTGACGCGCCTTGATTCGGGCGCGCTCGTCCGCCGGCAGCCGGTCGTGCTCGGGTCGCGGCTCGCAGATGCTGATCGCCGGAGCGGTCTCGGTCAGCCCGTAGATCTGGATGATCGACCACCCGAGCTCGTCTTCGATGCGCTGGATGGTGATCGCGGCCGGCGGCGCACCCGCCGTCATGACGCCGATCCCCTTCGGCGCGCGCGCCTTGATGTCCGCGGCGGCGTTCGCCAGCATGATCAACACGGTCGGCGCCGCGCACATCCGCGTCACATGCTCCTCGGCGGCCGTTCGGAACACCGCGGCGGCGTCGAACTTCGGCAGGCAGATGTGCCGCGCGCCGGCTGCCGTCACCGTCCAGGTGAACGTCCAGCCGTTGGCGTGGAACATCGGCAGCGTCCACAGATAGGTATCGGCGGGGGTCATCGGCCAGTGCGCCAGCATGCCGGCGCAATTCATCCACGCGTTGCGGTGGGTGATCATCACGCCCTTCGGCCGCGATGTCGTGCCGCTCGTGTAGTTGATCGTCAGGAGATCCCGCTCACCGATCGCCGGCCGGCGGAACGACGGGTCGGCACTAGCCAACAGCGTTTCATAGTCGAGCCATGCCGCCGCGGGCGCATCAACGGTCGGCCGCGCGGCGCGATCGCCCGGCCCATCGAGCGCGACGAAGTGCGTCACCTCGCGGAGCTCCTGCCGAATCGAGTCCACGGCATCGAGGTGCTCGGCGGCGGCGCACACCACCTTCGCGCCGCTGTGTTGAATGAGGTAGCGGAAGTCATCCGCGACCAGACGGAAATTGATCGGCACCAGCACCGCGCCGAGCTGCGGCACGGCGTAGAACGCTTCGAGCTGCGCGTGCGTGTTCGGCGCGATGTACGCCACGCGATCGCCCTGTCTGACGCCGAGCCGCTGCAGCGTGGCGGACCAGCGATCGCACCGATCGAAGAACTCGCCGTAGGTCCACCGCCGATCGCGATCGACCACGCCTTCGCGATCCGAATACAGCTTCCGCGTCCGGCGCATGAATTCGAGCGGCGTCAGGGGGGTTTCCATGGCCGGAGATTCTTACCACGAAGATAACGAAATAGTGGCACGAAGCCACGAAAACGTTCGAAATTCACGAACCTCCTGATCACACGCAGAAGTCATTTGATCAAATGCTTCGTGCCCTTCGCGTGACTTCGAGATTTCGTGTGACCGTTTCGTGTGATTCGGACCTAAGCGGCGGCTGGGCGTTTGCGCACGAACGTCCAAATCATGAGCCCGAGCAGAATAAACGGAATCGCCGGCACCAGCAGCGCCAGCAACGCGGCGATCGCCGCAATCGTCGCGATCGCGAAGCCGACGATCAGCAGGATCGGCAGGATGCCGAGTCCGGCAACCAGGCCCAGCGCACCGATTGCCAGGCCGAATGGCAGCCACAGCAGTTTGAACAGAAGCTTGATCGGGAACAACACCACCCAGAGGGCGATTTTGACGGCCAGGAAGATTACGCCCACCACCGCCATCACGGCGAGACCGGCGATCAGCAGCCCGGCAAGCGCAATCAGTTCCAGCATTTGTACCGAAAGACGAAGCCCGTCCGTCCACGGTTCCCGGGGCCGCCCGAATTCGGGCGGGATTCGCCGAAACCGGCTGCCAGCCCGGGGCCGCCGCCACGAATGGACTTGGCACCTTTCCGCAGCCGAGTTATGCTGAGAGGCTATGTCAGAGACTGAAATCCCGCAGGTGGAGCCCGTCGCCGACGCGCCGGCCGAGTCCACCGATGACGCGCCGGTTGTTCATGAGAAGGCGGCGCCGATCGAAAGCCGTTTCCTGTACGTCGACGTCGCCGCGTTGCGTGCCAAGCAGCTGCGCCGCGGCGCGCGGCCGCGCCTCGATCAGGCCGAACAGGAAATGCCGCTGATCAAGATGGTCAAGGCGGAACGCGTCGCCATGGAGGAGGTTCGCCAGAATCTCGTCCAATGGGATCTGCCGGAGTTCAAGGCCGTCGTCGACCTTCGATAAGCGACACGAGAATCCCGGCGGACACGCCGATAAAATCACAGTTTCCCGGCGGGAATATGGTTCCCGCCGGGATTCGTGTTTTTACGCCGCGACTTCGACGTTGATCGTGCGCGGCTTGGCTTCCTCGCGGAACGGCAGCGTTACGGTCAGCACGCCATTGCGGTATTCCGCCGCAATACGCGACGCGTCGACGGTGGACGGCAGCGAGAACGACCGGCTGAACGTGCCATACGCACGTTCGACGCGGTGGTACTGCTCCTTGTTCACATCGTTCTCGAACTTGCGCTCGCCCTTGAGGGTCAGCGTGTTGTTCTCGAACACGACCTGAATGTCTTCCCGCTTCATGTCGGGCAGCTCCGCCTTCAGCACCAGCTCCTGCTTGCCGTTCTCGTAGATGTCGACGGCCGGCACCCACCGGCCGTTGGTCAGCAGGTCAGCGAACGGATCGAATCGAACGATGGACATTGCACTCACTCCTTGAACAGCTTTCCGCTATCAGCTATCAGCTTTCAGCTATCCGCTATCAGCTTTCAGCTTTAGCCTTGGGGCGGTCAGCCGGTTACTTCGTTTCCGCGAACTCTGCGTCAACGACCTCGCCGTCCTTGACGGCGTCGGCCGGATTCTCCTGGTTCTGACCGGTTCCGGTGCCTCCCGGACCCGGCTGGTTCTGCTTATAGAGCGCCTCCGCCATGGCGTGCGACGCCTTCTGCAGTTCGGTGGTGGCCGCGATGATGGCGTTCTTGTCGTCGCCCTTCACAGCCTCTTTCGCTTTCGCCAGCGCGCTTTCGATCTGCGCCGACTCGCCGCCCAGCTTCGCCTTGTTCTCGGTGAACGTCTTTTCGACCGAGTAGATCAACGCGTCTGCCTGGTTGCGGGCATCGATCACTTCGCGCCGGCCGGCATCATCCGCCGCATGCGCCTGCGCGTCCTTCACCATGCGCTCGACTTCGTCCTTGTTCAAGCCGCTCGCGCCACTGATGGTGATCGCCTGTTCCTTGCCGGTGGCCTTGTCCTTCGCCGTGACGTTGACGATGCCGTTGGCGTCGATGTCGAACGTGACTTCGATTTGCGGCAAGCCGCGCGGCGCCGGCGGCAGGCCGGTCAGGTGGAACCGTCCGAGCGTGCGGTTGTCGCGCGCCATCGAGCGCTCGCCTTGCAGCACGTGAACTTCCACGCTGGTCTGGTTGTCGGTCGCCGTCGAGAAGACCTCGCTCTTCTTCGTCGGGATCGTCGTGTTGCGCGGAATCAGCACCGTGGTGACGCCGCCGAGCGTTTCGATGCCCAGCGACAGCGGCGTGACGTCCAGCAACAGCACGTCCTTGACTTCGCCCGAGAGGACGCCGCCCTGCACCGCCGCGCCGATCGCGACGACCTCGTCAGGGTTCACGCCCTTGTGCGGCTCCTTGCCGAAGTATTCCTTCACCACCTGCTGCACGCGCGGCATGCGGGTGGAGCCGCCAACCAGCACGACTTCGTCGATATCCGACGGCTTGAGGCCGGCGTCCGCCAGCGCCTGCTTGAGCGGCGCGATGGTGCGCTGCACCAGCGGCTCGACGAGCGATTCCAGCTTCGCGCGCGTCAGCTTCATCGTCATGTGCTTCGGACCGGACGCATCCGCCGTGATGAACGGCAGGTTGATCTCGGTCTCCATCACCGACGACAGCTCGATCTTGGCCTTCTCGGCGGCTTCCTTGAGCCGCTGCAGCGCCATGCGATCCTTGCTGAGATCGATGCCGTCGCTCTTCTTGAACTCCGCGATCATCCAGTCGACGATCACCTGGTCGAAATCATCGCCGCCAAGGTGTGTGTCGCCGTTGGTCGACTTCACTTCGACCACGCCTTCGCCGACTTCGAGCACGGAAATGTCGAACGTGCCGCCGCCCAGGTCGTAAACCGCGATCGTCTCGTCGCTCTTCTTGTCGAGACCGTAGGCCAGCGCCGCCGCGGTCGGCTCGTTGACGATGCGCAGGACGTTGAGCCCGGCGATTTGGCCGGCGTCCTTGGTGGCCTGGCGCTGCGCGTCGTTGAAGTACGCTGGCACCGTGATCACCGCATCGCTGACCTTCTCGCCGAGATAATCTTCCGCCGCCTGCTTCAGCTTCTGCAGCACCATCGCCGAAATTTCGGGCGGTGAGTACTGCTTGCCGCGCACGGTAATGCGCACCTCGCCGTTGGACGTCTGTGCGACGGAATACGGCACGCGCTTGGTTTCCTCCGTGACCTCGGTGAATTTGCGGCCCATGAACCGCTTGACCGAGAACACCGTGTTTTCGGGGTTGGTCACCGCCTGGCGCTTCGCGACCTGGCCGACCAGCCGTTCGCCGTCCTTGCCAAAACCCACGACAGACGGCGTGGTCCGCGCGCCTTCCTGGTTGACGATGACGGCCGGCTGTCCGTTTTCCATGACCGAGACCACCGAGTTGGTGGTGCCGAGGTCGATGCCAATCACTCTTCCCTTGCTGCTCATTGCTCTTCAGTCCTCCCGGACGATTTAATAGTGAGTCAAACTTTAGTGTCTGTCAAGCAGTTAAGTTGATTAAAATGGACTCACATTCATAGGACGCGCCGCCGGACGAAAGGTTTCTCAAGCCAAACTCGGCCGTTTTGTGAGGCCCACGCCCTCCCTGACCCCGGTGACCGAACCTTGTAAGATGGCTTCATGGCGAGCTTTTCCTCGGGCTCCATGGATCAGCCGGCGGACCTCTCCGAAGACGTCCATCGGCTCCTGGCCGACCTCGCCCGGCGGCGCCCGGACCGCCGCCAGCTGGTGGCCGGCGAATGCATGCCGGTCGTGGACGTCTTCGAGACCGACCGCGCCGTCGAAATCGTTCTCGATCTCCCGGGCGTCACGCCCGACGCGCTGCGCATTCTGTTCAAATCCGGCGTGCTGCTCATCGTCGGCGAAAAAGAACGCCCTGACTTCTCGCGCCGCGGGCCGGCGAGTTTTCATCTCGTAGAGCGCGATTTCGGCCGTTTCGCGAGGGCCGTTCGCATCAACGCCGCCATTGACGGGTCGCAGGCCAGGGCGCGGCTGGCCAACGGCGAGCTGCGCATCGTGTTGCCGCGCATCACCGAACGGCGCGGCACCGGTCTGCTCGTACCCATCGAGTCGTCGTCCGCCCCGCGCGAATGAAGCTGTTGTTCCTCGGCGACATTGTCGGCCGCCCGGGCCGCGATTTGGTGCGGCGCCATGTGCGCGCGTTGGCGGCACATCATGGGGTGGACTTCGTCATCGCCAATGGCGAGAACGCGGCCGGCGGCGCCGGCATCACGCGTGAGAACACCTACGAGATTCTCGCGGCGGGCGTGGACGTCATCACCACCGGCAACCACGTGTGGGACAAGCGCGAGACGCTTGAATTCATCGTCAACGAACCGCGCTTGTTGCGGCCGTCGAACTACCCGGAAGGCACTCCCGGCGGCGGCTCCTGTGTGGTCGCCGCCCGCAACGGCGTTCGCGTCGGCGTCATCAACGTGATGGGGCGCGTCTTTCTGAACGCCATCGATGATCCATTCCGCGCCGCGCGCCGCGAGATCGATCGGGTCAAGGACGATGGCGCGGCCGTGATCTTCGTCGATGTGCATGCCGAGACGACGTCCGAGAAACTCGCGATGTCGTATTACCTCGATGGCCTGGTCGCCGCCGTGATCGGCACCCATACACACGTGCAAACCGCCGACGAGCGGATCCTGCCGGGGGGAACCGCGTGTCTGACGGACGTGGGCATGACGGGGCCGCATGACGGGGTAATTGGCATCGAAAAGGCGGCGATCATCGCCCGCTTCACCACGGGGTTGCCCGGCAAGTTCGAAACCGCTACCGGCGATCCGCGCCTTCACGGCGTGGTCATCACCGCC
The DNA here is from genome assembly GCA_035626435.1 of Vicinamibacterales bacterium. Classification (GTDB taxonomy): domain Bacteria; phylum Acidobacteriota; class Vicinamibacteria; order Vicinamibacterales; family UBA2999; genus 12-FULL-67-14b. The sequence goes on along the minus strand of DASPNQ010000140.1, from coordinate 27,054 downwards.
GACGAGTCGACCGGGAAGGCGACCGCGATCGAACGCGTCGCCCTGTCCGAAGCCCAATTAAAAACAATCACCGATCATGTGAGCACGGGAACACGCGCGTGAGTCGTCTCCCGTTTGACGACGGCCCGGAGATCAAGGCGGCACCGGCGCCGGTGGCGCCGAAGGCGCGCACAATCCTGTCGGTCAGCGAGCTCAACGCGACGATTCGCGATCTCCTCGAGAACCAGCTGACCAACGTCTGGGTCGAGGGCGAAATTTCGAACGCGCGCGTGTGGAATACGGGCCACATGTATTTCACGCTCAAGGACAGCGCCGCCCAGGTCAAAGCGGTGATGTTCCGTTCGGCGCTGCGTTATCTCAAATTCAAGCCCGAGGACGGGCTCAAAGTCGTGGTACGCGGCAAGGTCAGCGTCTACGATCCCAAGGGCGAGTATCAGGTGATCTGCGAACAGATCGAGCCGAAAGGCCTCGGCTCGCTGCAGCAGGCCTTCGAACAATTGAAACAAAAGCTGGCCGCCGAAGGCTTATTCGACCCGGCGCGCAAGCGTCCGCTGCCGGCGTTGCCCCGACGCATCGGGCTGGTGACCTCGATCGACGGCGCCGCATTGCGCGACATCATTCGAGTCCTGCGCCGCCGCTATCCCAACGCGCACCTCGTCATTTCAGCGACGCGCGTGCAAGGCGAAGGTGCCGGTCGTGAGGTTGCGCACGCGATTCGAAAGGTCGCCCGCATCGAAGCGGTCGACGTGATCATCGTCGCTCGCGGCGGGGGCTCGCTCGAAGACTTGTGGGCCTTCAACGAGGAAGTGCTGGCGCGGGCGATCGTGGCCTCTCCCGTACCGGTGATTTCCGGTGTCGGACACGAGACCGATTTCACGATCTGTGATTTCGTCGCCGACCTTCGCGCACCGACGCCATCCGCAGCGGCGGAGCTCGTGGTGCGACGCAAGGACGAATTCTTCTCGCACATCGGGCGGATCTGCGAGCGCCTCGATGCGGCGATGCATCATCGGCTGCGTCGTCTGGAAATGCGCCTCCACCAGCTGGAAGCGCGGCCTGGGTACGCGGGATATCGCGGCCGTGTCGCGGTGCGGGGACGCCACATCTCGGAGCTGGCGGCGGCCTTACGGCAGCAGATGGGCCGCGGCCTGCAACGGCGCGCGCGCCATCACGACTCGGTGCGTCGTGCCCTCGACCAATTCGATCCGCGCCACCGGCTGGCCGCGATCAGGACCCGCCTGGTGGCCCGCGACGCGCAGCTGCAGGCGGCGGTGCGTCGACGCGTGGCCGAGGGGCAACGCCGTATCGGCACGCTGGCGGCTCGCATCGACGGATTGAGTCCGCTCGCCGTCCTGGGCCGCGGGTATTCGGTGACCTGGAACGCCGAGCGAACACGTATTATTCGTGACGTTGCGACGCTGAAACCCGGCGACGACATTCACGTGGTGCTCGAGCGGGGTCACGTGAACGCGCAGGTGCTGAACACGGCTGATGGGCCAGCACTGACGGCCGGAGACGGCAAGACTGAAAGCTGAGCGCTGAAAGCTGAAAGCGATTATGGACCCCACCATCAAGGATTTCGAAGCGGCGATCGCAGAACTCGAGAGCATCGTCAAGAAACTCGAAGAGGGTGATCTCGCGCTCGAGAAGTCGCTGGAGCTGTATGAACGCGGCGTGCAGTTATCGCGGTTCTGTCATTCACGCCTCGAAGAGGCCGAGCGGCGCATCGAGATCGTCAACGAACGCGGCGAGCTGAAGCCGGCGCCGGCGTCGCTGAACCTGCCGGGTGACGAAGACGAATGAGCTTTGAGGCGTGGCTCGAGGTGCGCCGCACAGAAGTCGAGCGCGCGCTCGACGCGTTTCTCCCCGCGCCGCCTGCGGTGCCGGCGGTGGTCGCCGAGGCGATGAAATACAGCTTACTGGGCGGCGGCAAGCGGCTGCGGCCGCTGCTGGTGATCGCCAGCGCCGAAGCGGTGGCGCAGGCGGCCGGCGCCTCGGAAGCGGCCGCCCGCGATGCCGCGATGCCGGCGGCGTGCGCCCTGGAAATGATTCACACCTACTCGCTGATCCACGACGACCTGCCGTCGATGGACGACGACGACCTGCGGCGCGGACGGCCGACGTCGCACGTGATGTTCGGCGAAGGCATGGCGGTGCTGGCCGGCGACGGACTGCAGGCGGAGGCGTTTCGCGTGCTGGCGCGCGAGCCGCAGGGCTCTCACCCGGTGCTGATGCAGCGCAAGCTGCAGGTGCTCTCGCTCGTCGCCGACGCCGCCGGTCCGCGCGGCATGGTCGGCGGGCAGGCAATTGACCTCGACGCGCTCACCGCAGGCCGCGACCCGCTCACCCCGGATGCCGTGCGCGACATGCATGCGCGGAAAACCGGCGCGCTGATTCGCGCGTCGGTGGCCGCCGGAGCGATCATGGGTGGCGCCAGCGATCACACGTTCGCCGCGCTGGATGAATACGGCCGCGAGATAGGCCTCGCCTTTCAAATCGTCGACGATATTCTCGACGAGGAAGGCTCGGCGGCGACGTTGGGCAAAACCGCCGGCAAGGATCGCGCGGCCGGCAAGCCAACGTACCCGTCGCTGTTTGGACTCGATCAATCCCGCACGCTGGCAAACGCCTGCGGCACGCGAGCCCGGGCGGCGCTCGAACGAGCCGGCCTGCTCGAATCACATCTCAACGTGCTCGTAGCGTGGGTGGTCGAGCGTCGCAGCTGATCGACGACTGGCGTCGATGCCAGCATGGCGCGCGCGCCAGAACGGGGTGTCCGCCCACCGACGTTCGCTGGCATAGCAACTGAGTCGCTGCGCGAGGTGCGCGTCATACACGCGGTCGATGAACTGCTGATAGTCGCCAGCGACGCGGTGACCATGCGCTCGCGCGCGCAATACGCACTCCGCCGCGCGTAGTCCAGTGTACGCCGCGGTCAGTATCCCCTGCGACGAGATCGGATCGAAGGTGGCGACGGCGTCCCCGACCGCCAGCCAACCTTCGCCGCCGACGCGGCTCAACCGGGTTGTCGACGCCGGCCGGATGCCCGGCGCCTCGACGAACAGATGGTCTGCGGGCGCGACGTGCGTCTGCAGATGCGCAGTCGCGTTCCATAGTGCGATGAACCCGGCATCGCTGCGGGCTTGCCGGGCGCTCTCGTGAGCGGCGTCGGTGAAATATGCCATGACTCGACGGCCGTCTGCGTCGGCCGCGGTGTACCACCACCCGTCAGACACCGCCTCGACAAACGTCACGCGATCGCGATCACGGGTCCCATCGCGCCGCCTCACGCGCGTCATCACGGCAATCAGCGAGTCCGCCGCGACGCGCCGCGCGCCCAACGCGCGACCGATGTCCGCCCGGCGGCCGCTGGCGTCGATGATCCACGATGCCGAGAGCCGCTGACCGTCGGCTGTGGCGATTTGCCAGCTTCGGTCGCAGCGGTCGATGCTCTCGGCGACATCCGCGACGAGGACGGCGCCGCAGGCCGTCGCCACCGTACGCATGTGCGCATCGAACCGCACCCGATCGACATGCCAGCCATGTCCGTTGGGATCGCGCGTGAAATCGTTGCGTTGTATGCCCTCGCCGCCCCATGCCGATTCGTTGGCGTACGCTGGCACGCAGCCCGCGATATCGAGGTCGGGCCAGCAGCGCAGGTCGCGCAACAGCGGTTTGGCCCCCGGCGGGATGGTCTCTACGCCGCAAAGCCGCGGCGCCGGGGCGTCGATGATCACGACGCTGCACGACGCGGACGCGAACGTGAGTGCGGCCGCACAACCGCCGGGGCCGCCGCCGACCACGGCGACGTCGAATGACGTCACGCCTGCTTCCGGCGCTGCAGCATGTGTCGCAGGTAGTGAATCTTGTGATTGGGTGGCGAGTCGAGATTGCGCTGGAAATGCACCGGCTCCGAAAACCCGACTTGTGATTCGACGTAGATCTGCGACGGGAATTCCCCGTCAGGCGGACCGTCGCGACGTTCGACGATGCCCATCTTGCCGAAGTCGGTGATCATCTGGTTCATGCGATCCAACCAGGCCCCTTCGAGGAATCGCGGCCATACCGACCGCGTGTCAAACGCCAGGTGCCGTTCTGCGAGCGGTCGGGTGGTATCCACGACGGCTTGATATTCGGCCTCGGCGAGCACATGATTCGGCACCCGTGCCGGCCAGAAGGTCGGCAGGTATGGGTCGTACCCGGTCATCCCTGCATAGCAGCTTGCCGTGTCCGTCTGCCACGGCACCGCCAGCCAGCGGGTCAGGTCACCCGGTCTGCTGGCGTATAGAGGTCCATACTCGCTGGTGGCGACCTGCGGCGTGAGTTGATCGCCATAGTCGGGCGCTTCCTGATCGTCGCGCCGTTCCCGAATGCGGAATGGCGCGTAGTACATCGTGCAGGTGCGCATCGGCCACGTCAGCTCGCAGCCAGGATGGAACGGACCGCCGCTGCAATACCAGAGCGCGGCCTTGTCGAGGGAGGCCGGCTGCTCCGCGAGAGGCACATCCTCGAAGCGGCCGATCACGGCGGGTTCGCCACGCCAGTCGTCGAGGAACGTGCCGTTGGCCCACGCGGAGAGACGCGCGTATTGCGTCGCGGTCAGGGCGAGATTGGCGCGCGGGCTGTCCAATCCCGCGGCGTCGCCATGCACCTGCGGCCATTTGCCGGGGTCGTCGGTCGCATCGTCTTGCTGCCGGAACAGGTGCAACACCTGCAGCCGCAACTCCTTGTAGATGTCGGTCACTCCCTGGGCATCGCGGGTGATGGTCGACAGACGCCGCATGTAGTCCTCGCGGCGAAAATCGTTCGGACCGCCCCAGCCGAACTGCAGGTGAAATCCCCAATTCACCCATTGCGTGCCTGAGAACTGCCGCAACAATGGATAGATGTGCTGCGTAAAACTCGGTGTCGTCACCGGCATCAGAAACTTGTTCTGATACGCATCGACCAGCACGTCGTACAGCGTTTGGACGGATTTGATCGTCGGCGCGTAGTTCGGCGGCGCCACCACCACCCACGCCGGATCGACCGGTAACTCCTCGCCGTCGACGTGAACGCGCGCCGTGACGGGGCCGTCGCTGACGTCGTCATACCAGCCGTCATTGTTGGCGTAAGTGTACGGAGTGTTGTGGGCAAATGGCGTATCGGAAATGCCGCGACCGCCGAGGACAATGAGGCGGCCCGCATCATCGGTGCGCAGCTCGCCAAGATAGACCGGTGTATCGAGGAAACGACCGCTGTCGAAGGCGATTGGTGACTGATCCGGTTGTCCAGTGATTGACCGCTCGCCGGGGTCGATTTCGAGTTGTTTGCGGCGGCTCCCAGTCATCGCCGCATTGCGCCTGGCCGCGGGCACGGCTTCGGGAATGTCGAGCGCGATCTCAAAGTTGTACCAAGCCGCTTTCTTGTTGGCGAGATGCGCTGTCCACGTAATGACCGCATTGGCGGCGGTCAGCTCCGCAACGACCTGGTCGTCTTCGTCGAATCCATAGATTCGAAATCGGGCCCCTTGCCGCTTCAATGCGCCCGAGGCGTCCTTGTAAAAATTGGGCGGCATCGGATCGGGATGCTCCACTTCAGGCCCGATGAAGAATTCGTCGCGGCTGTTGCCGACCCGCGCAATGCCGATGCCGGGATGAATCGCCGCACGCACGATGCGTTTCGTCATGGCGTGGATGGTAGTCAACCGGGACCGGGCGTGCCAGAGAAATTGCCGAGGTTGGGATTCGGTGCTATAACTCGCGCGGAGGCTCCTCATGAATTCACCGCACGCTGGCCAGCGGCCGCCGCTGGATGACGGCCGGATCAGCTACATCGCCAACGCCGCTCCGCTATCGGCAGGCGCGGACACCCAGAAACCTGAAGAACCCGGCGTGATGGAAAAACCCGGCGTCATGGAGAAACCAGGCGTGATGCCAAAGCCCGGGGTGATGGAGAAACCGGGCGTCATGGATCAACCCGGCGTGATGGACAAGCCCGGCGTCATGGAGAAACCGGGGGTGATGCCAAAGCCCGGCGTGATGGACGAGTAGAGGGGGAGCACCGCCGGGTCACTGGATACCGGCGGTCCTCAACGTTCTCTCGACCGACGCCGGATCGAGAAACAGCATCAGGCAAGCGATCATCACGGCGCCAAAAAGATACAGATTCAGGTACCGCTCGAGGATCAGATGCATGACGACGCCGGCGGCAAGCGTCGCGCCGCGGAACTCCCGAACCCAGATCAGTGTGCCTAACGCGAATTCGGTGACAACGGTTGCCCACGAACCGGCGCGGAGCCAGCCGTGCCGGCGTGCCCAGACCGGCAACCGCCGGCGCTGGAAATCCCGCGCTTCCGTCGCGAACAACACCGCACGCCCGTCGTACCAACTTGCACCGGCCAGCTTCGCGAGCGCCGCCTTGACGTACAGCACCGCCACCTGAATCTGCATCAGACGCCACGACCACGCCGATACGGTGGCGTCGCCGATCACCGTCCCCGCGGTCCGGAAACGATCAATTGACAGGCTCTCCCCGGAGGGCGTCAGGATCAACAGAAAACACATGACACGCAGCACATCGTCACCGCCATAGGTGACCAGCGGATTGCGGCTCTGCAGGGTCGTCAAGGTCACGAACGAGACGGCCGCCGCCATGCGCGCGTGGACGCCGAGCAACAGCAACAGCGCTGCGACTGCATGAATCGCGAGTAGCGCCCACACCCACGACATCCGGCCGGTGCAGTAATGCAGCAGGTTGACACGCCCGGTACGAAAGCCGCCGGCACGATAGGCGTCGCCGAGCGCCCCGTCGGGTCCGTACAAGAACCGCAAATCGCGGACGAGACCGCCGGCGTTCACGAGGAGAATGGCCGCAAAGACGATTCGGAACAGCGATAGCGTCGTCGGCGACACCGGCGCGTGAAAAAATGCCGACCACGAATCAGCGAGAGTGGCCAGCGAGATCATCGAGGTCGGCGACCTGGACACATTCAACCAACTGGTCGTGCGGGGATGTGGCGCCGGGCCACGGCGCTACAGGCGTCAGCGTTCGCATGAACGTCACCGAGACGGGCGGGTCGTCCGCCCCGCAATAGGTGCGAATCAAATAGCCGGCGAAGGAGTGTCGGGCCAGAGAGCCCCCGACCGTTGCAAGCATCAGGACAAACAGCCGCCGGCGAAAACTACCGTGCGGCTCGCGCTCCCAACGGATCGCCCGGCCCGACCGCAGATGGATCAGCACGAACAAGCTCGTCGACGCCGCAGCCGGGTCAGGTGCGAACATCGCCCAGAATTGGCGCAAGCCAATAGCATCGATGATTACTCGGAACGGCACGAACAGCTGCCCTGGCAGACGCCCCGCCGGCGCATGACCGAAGGCGATCACCAACAAGTAACACACGATGAAAACATCGATGGCGAGCGTCAACGCGGCGTCGTCGGCGCCAGGGACATCATCCAGATGTCGCCAGTGCGCTCGGTCTGCGTGAAGTAGACAGCGGTGCCATCGGGAGACACGGTGAACTCGTCGTCCGGGGTCTCGATCGGAAGCGGCTGCGACGCGCCGGTTGCCATGTCGACGTAGACGAGGCGCCCGTCGTCATGGGCGATCACGCCGCGACCGCCGGGCAGCCAAAGTGGGTGGCTCGCGGTTCCAGCGTGGTGGCGGTAGGTGCGCGTCGTTGCGTCATACACCAACAGTCCTCCGGACTGCCCGTCGGTCTTTAGCGCCCATCCTGCCAAGCCGCTCGGTGACCACGACCACGGCGCAAAGACGGCGGCTTCGACGGGCGGTGCCGGCTCATACGGCGGCGTCACCGTCCACGGTGCCGCCAGATCGAGCAGATAGTTCCAGCGGTTCCTCAAGTCGCCGAATGCGAGCTTGCCGCCGTCAGGAGACCACACTGGGAAAAAATACGTCACACCGCTGCCACCAAAGGTCAATTGCCGCAGGCCGCTGCCGTCGGCCCGGATGCTCCAGATTTCGTAGGTCCCGGATCGATTCGAATAGAACGCCAGCGTCGTACCGTCAGGCGACCAGCGCGGTGCGCGATCGCGAAACGCGCCGTCGGTCAGCTGCCGCAGGCTGCTGCCATCGATCTGGCTGACGATGACTTTCTCGTCGGACGTGTAGACCAGGGATCGGCCGTCCGGGGACACGCTCGGATATCGCAGGTAACGCGTGCCACGTGTCACGGCCATGACCGCGCCCACGGTTCGGCGACGCGCAGGATCGAACAATATCTTGTGAATGTTTCGCGTCGAGGTTTGCGCCACGTAGACCATGCGCGAGCCGTCGGCAGAAAAACTCAGGAGACCACTGTTCAAGGCTGGGGTGGTGACGGGCTCATAAGGCCCCGTGGTCTGGCCGCTCTGCTCGTCGATAGGGACCCTCCACAGGTTCATGCTGCCACCGCGATCGCTGGAAAAAAACAGATGGTTGCCGTCTGGCGTCCATGCCGGACTCCAATCCGTCGCGGCGTCACGGGTCGCGGCGACAGGCGCACCGCCGCTCGACGGCACGGTGTAGATATCGCGGTTGCCCGATCCGTCGACCTTCCAGTACGCGATGCGTTCCCCGCTCGGCGACCACCTCGGTTGAACGGCGTTGTCGTCGGTTACCATCCGGCGAGCGCCGCTGGAGACGTCGACGACCCATATCTGGCTATAAGACATGCGGCTGGTCGGCCCCTCGACGATCTCGGTCGCAACAGCGATTGACGTCCCATCGGGCGACCATGTCGGATTGAAGCCGAAGTCGGTCAGACGGCGGACCGATTCGCCCGTCGCGCCCATGACGAAAATGCCACCGCCCTCCCGCGAAGATCGGAAGGCGATTCGCGTGCCATCCGGCGACCACACCGGCTGCGTGTCATCCGCGGGCGAGTCCGGGGTCAGGTTGACCAGGTTTCTTCCGCCGATTCGCTGCGAGTAGATCCGCCAACGCCCTTCGTGCGCGCTTGCAAAGAGCAGCGTCTGGCCGTCAGCGGACAGCGAGGGAAACGTTTCTAGACCGGCGAGGTCGCTGATTTGCGTGAACGTTGCGCGCAGCGGCGCGGCCGCCGCGCCGTCCGGCGCTGGTCGGCTCCAGTAATAGACGAGCGACGCCGCAGCGACCAGCGTCGCAACGGCGGTGGCGCGCCGCGCACCCGGCCATTTCGCCGCCGCGGTCGCGGACGGCGCGTCCAGGTCGCGCTTGACGCGTCTGAGGTCGGCGCGCATTTCCGCCGCTGTCTGATAGCGCAGCTCGCGGTCCTTTTCGAGGGCCTTGGCGAGTACACGATCGAGGTCCGGCGGCATACCCGGGACCGTCCCCGCGAGCGGCGGCGGGGTCTTGGTGAGGATGGCGCTCAGCACCTCGGCGGTCGACCCGACAAAGAGGCGTTTACCCTCGAGCGCTTCGTGCAACACCGTCCCGAAGGAAAACAGATCCGAGCGCGAATCGACCGCCTCGCCGCGCGCTTGCTCGGGCGACATGTAGGGCACGGTGCCGGAAATGCTGCCGGTGGTCGACAGCACCGTCATGGTCCGATCGGGCGACGGCGAAGATAACGCGCGCTGCTCGGGATCGATCTTGGCGAGCCCGAAATCCAGCAGTTTCACGCGGCCGGTGCCCAGCAGAAAAATATTGGCGGGCGTGATGTCGCGATGCATGACGCCACGGCCATGTGCGTGATCGAGTGCGCTAATCACTTCGAGCGCCACGTCGACGACTTCGCTCACCGGCATGCGACCGGCCTTGAGCCGCTGTCCCAAGGTCTCGCCCTCGAGCAACTCCATGGCGATGAAGACGACGCCGGCGTCCTCGCCGATTTCGTAGATAGTGCAGATGCCGGGCTCGTTGAGCGCCGATGCCGCCCGGGCTTCACGACGCAGTCGGTCGATGGCGTCACGCTCGCCGGCCAGATGCTCAGGCAACACCTTCAGCGCCACGCGCCGATCGAGGTTCAGATCGATTGCCGAGTAAACCAGCCCCATCCCGCCGGCGCCAAGGGGTGCGACGATCTGATAATGGGAAATGCGGCCGTTGTGCATTGGTGACGCGCCGACAGCCCCATTCAGAGAGGTCGACAGCAACTCGGCGATTGTAAACGATGGGGTGCGTCCGGCCGCTACAATCGAAACGGTGACCGGAGGGCGTCCGAAATGCCGGCTCGACACGCTGCTAGTGCAGTGCGGCCTCGTCGAATCGCGCGAGAAAGCGCGCGCGTTGATCCTTGCCGGACAAGTCGTCGTGGACGGTCACGGCGCGGCCAAGGCCGGCACGATGGTGCCCGTCGACGCCAGCATCCGCGTCATCGGCGCCGGGCATCCATGGGTCAGCCGCGGCGGCATCAAGCTGGCCGCCGCCCTCGACGTGTTTCAGATCGATGCGGCCGATCGCGTCGCCTTCGACGTCGGCGCCTCCACCGGTGGTTTCACCGACGTCTGGCTGCAACGCGGGGCGCGGCATGTCATCGCGCTGGACGTCGGCCACAGTCAGCTGCACTGGAAGGTCCGGAGCGATCCGCGAGTGACGGTGATCGAAAACACCAACGCGCGGCATCTGCAGCCGGGCGATTTGCCGGACGCCGGGGCACCAATCACTCGCGTCAGTATCGACGTGTCGTTCATTTCCCTGCGCCACATCTTCCCCGTGCTGCCCCCGTTGATCGCGCGTCCCGCCGAGATCGTCGCGCTCGTCAAGCCGCAGTTCGAGGCCGGCCGCAAGGATGTCGGCAAGGGCGGGCTGGTCACCGACGCGGCCATCCACGACCGCGTCGTCGCCGAGGTGACCGCCGCGGCCGCTGAAGTAGGATTGGAGCGGGCCGGGCTGATCGAATCGCCGATCACCGGCGCGCACGGCAACAAAGAGTTTCTGATGCATCTGCGATGGTAGGACCTGCTGAATGCGCATCGGCGTTGCAGTAAAGCCCGGCCTGACGGCGGCGCGGGAGACGCTGGTCGATCTCGAAGCGCAGTTGCGTGATCGCGGCGTCGATGCCGTGTGGTCGGCGGAAGCGGCCGCGCTGTTCCCGGAGGGTGCGCGGACGATCGTCGATCGCACCGACATGCCGGCCCAGGTGGATCTCGCCCTGGTGCTTGGCGGTGACGGCACGCTGCTGGCGATGGCAAAGGCCATCGCCGAGAGCGGGCACGATATCCCGATCCTCGCGGTCAATTTCGGCTCGCTCGGCTTCCTGACCGAGATCACGCGGCCGGAGCTGTATCAGTCGCTCGATGCGATTCTGAATGGCCGCGCCACCCACGATCTGCGGATGATGCTCTGCGCGCGGGCCAGCGCCGAACAGCCGCCCTCGATGCACATGGCATTGAACGACGTCGTGTTCAGCCGCACCGCCTTGTCGAGAATGATCGAGCTTGCCGTCACGGTCGGCGATCAATTCGTGGCAACGGTGAAGGCCGATGGGTTGATCGTGGCCACGCCGACCGGATCGACCGCGTACAACCTCGCGGCGGGCGGACCGATCGTCCACCCGTCGATGGATGCGCTCGTCCTGACGCCGATCGCACCTCACACGCTGACCAACCGCCCCATCGTCATTGCCGCCGATCGCGAGGTGCGCGTCAGATCGGCGGGCAGCAACGCTGGCGACGAAGTGTATGTGACAATTGACGGCCAGACCGGCTTCGGCCTGCGCGAGGGAGACGAGTTGTCGATCACCCGCGCCGAGCGTCCGCTTCGCTTGGTGCGGGCGACCACGCGCAGCTATTTCGAAGTGCTGCGCCAGAAGTTGAAATGGAACGAGCGATAGATCGCTGTTCGAAGGGACGTAGCGCTACGGCTTCGCCTCGCCCCGGCCTCGCTCCGCCGCCCGCTGCTTCCTGAAATACTCCACCTGCCACGTTTGCACGTTGCGGTTGTGCTCGTCGAGCGTCGACGCGAACACATGCGTGCCGTCGTTCCGGCTCACGAAATATAAATAGTCGACATCCGCAGGCTTGGCGGCCGCTTCGAGCGAGGCGCGGCCCGGCGCCGCAATCGGCCCGGGCGGCAATCCGGCGTATCGATACGTGTTGTACGGCGAATCGAACTGCAGCAGCTCGCGCGTCAGATTGCCGCGGTATTGCCCGGCCTTCTGCAGCGCATAAATAACCGTGGGGTCGGCCTGCATCCCCATGTTGATCTTCATGCGATTGCGGTAGACGGCGGCGACCAGCGGCCGCTCGCCGGCGGTCGCGGTCTCCTTCTCGACAAGCGAGGCCAGCGTGACCAGCTGCCGGACGGTCAGGCCTTGCTCCCTGGTGGCCGCGCGCAGATCGTCGGTAAACGCGTTCTTGAAACCCGCGACCATCTGCTCGACAACGACGGCGGCCGGGGTGTCGCGAGGCAGCGAATAGGTTTCCGGAAAGAGATAGCCTTCAAGGTCGGTCGCCGCCGGATCCAAATCCGCAATCAACGACTGATTGCCTGCAGCCTTCCGGAACGCGTCGGCCGTGCCAAAGCCGCGCTCCTCGAAGACCTGTGACATCTCGTCGATGGTCAGGCCTTCGCGAAACGTCAGCAGCCGTTTATACACATCGCCGCGCGCGATCTTGTCGATGACATCGAGCGCGTGCAATGGAGATTCGAACCGATACTCACCCGCTTTCAACGCGCGGGCGCGGCCGCTTACCATCAGCGCCGCGCGGAAGGTCCACGTATCGCGCACCACGCCGGCTGCCACCAGCCGCTCCCCGATGCGAGCCGGTCCCGATCCGCTGGGAATCTCGACGAACACCTCCGGCTCGCCGTAGCCGCGATACGGCTCGATCAAACGGGCATAGAACAGCCAGCCGCCGATGCCGCAGAGCACGGCGGCGACGATCGCAACAACGAACAGACGCTTAATCCAACGAGCCATGGGTCGCCTGACGCGGACGGGAATCCAGGTAGTCCTGGAGAATGACCGCGGCCGCCGCGGCATCGAGCCTGGCCTTGCGTTTGCGCCAATCGGGCTCGCGGGTCGCCAACCGCGATTCGGCTTCGTGGCTCGACAACCGCTCGTCCTGCAAGATCACCGGAACCGAGATCTGCGCGCGAAGCGCGTTCGCGAACGCTTCCACGATCGGTGTCTGGTGCGTCGGCGATCCATCGAGACGCCGCGGCCACCCCACGACGACAGCGGCCAGGCCATCGTCATCCGCCGCGAGCGCCGCAACTTCATTGACCATCAGGCGCAGAGTTTCCGCTTCCGAGGGCGGCCTCTGCAACAGCCGCCACGGCGAGGCCAGCGTCGCGGTGGCATCGCTCAGCGCAAGTCCGATTCGTCTTGCTCCATAGTCAATGCCAAGCACCCGCACGTCGTCAGTATAATCGCCGCGATGATCGACGCGGTTCGAGCCGGGGAATCACGGCAATCACGGAACATTTCACCGGCTCTCATCGCGCTGTCGCGGCTTCGGCGCCGCCGTGGGCTGTACGTGGCCGCGGCGAGCATCGCGATCGCGATCTCTGTCCAGGCTCAAAGCGATCCGAAATCATTGGCCGACCGTGCCGCGGCGCGCATCGCGGCGTTGCAGCAGGAGTCCGATCGGCTCGCCGAACAGGCGCGCACGGTGTTTGGCGATTTGCGGCGGCTCGAGATCGATCGCCAGATCAAACAGGAACAGCTCGTCAAAGCACAAGCGGACTTGAAGCGCATCACGCTGGCGCGCGACAACGCCGCGGACCACGTCGCCACGCTCGAAGCGATTCGCATCGCGCAGACGCCGGGCGTCAAGGAGCGGCTGGTCGAGCTGTCGAAACGCGGCCGCGGCGGCTACGTCCAATTGCTGCTGGCGTCGGACGATGTGCGGTCGGTGGGACGCCTGGCGCGCGGCGTTGCGGCAGTGGCCGAGCTCGATCGCGTGCGGCTCGAGACGCACCGACGCGCGATCGCCGCGGAACGCGCCGCGCTGGCCGAGCTCCAGCAGCAACACGCCGCGCTGGCACGGGCGCAACGTGATGCCGCGGCAGCGCGTGCGGGGATCGAGGCCGCGGTCGCTGCACGGAACCGGCGGCTCGCCGAGCTCGACGAACGCCGCGACCTGGCGGCGCAGTACGTCGAGGAACTGCAGCAGGCACACCTGCAACTCGAACGCACGATCGCGAATAGCGGGACCGAATCAGCCGCCGCTCGGTTGCCGATTCGCCCGTTCCAGGGAGACTTGCCGTGGCCCGTCAACGGTCCGGTCACCTCGCGATTCGGGCGCGTCGCCGCAGACCGTTTTGGCACCACGATCGTCCGAAACGGTATCGAAGTCGGCGCCACCGAGGGTACGCCGGTCGCGGCGGTCCACGAAGGCCGCGTCGCGTTCGCCGCGCCGTTTGCCGGATTTGGCACGCTGGTGATCATCGATCACGGCAGTTCAGCGTTTACGCTGTACGGTCATCTGCTCGAAGCCGGGGTCACGGCTGGGACGACTGTCGGCCGAGGCTCGGTGATTGGGCGTGTGGGCGTTGCGCCAACGGGCACGGCCGCGCTGTATTTCGAGGTGCGCATCGACGGGCGCCCCGTGAATCCCCTAGAATGGCTGAAGGGATCCAGGTGAGGAGCATCATGAAAATTCGCGGCCGCGTTCTCGTGTTGGCCGTTTCGTTGCCGGTGATTGCGTTCGCCGTGATCGGCGGATTCATGGGCAAGGCGATCGCCCGGCAAGACAGCTACCAGTACCTGCGGATTTTCGAAGACGTTGTCTCGCTGATTCTCAACAACTACGTCGAAGAAGTGAATGTCGACAAGGTGATGCACGGCGCGATGCATGGGCTCGCAGACGGACTTGACGCCGATAGCGCGTATCTCGACGTCGCGCAGGTGCGCGTGCTGGACAAGGGTGATTCGGGCGGCGCCGGACAGACCGGCCTCGAATTGACGCGACAGTATTACTTGCGCGTGATCGCGGCGCGCGACGGCTCTCCCGCCGCGAAGGCCGGCCTGATGCCCGGCGATTACATCCGCGCCATCGACGGCCAGTCCACCCGCGACACCACGGTCTACGAAGGACAGCGCCTGCTGCGCGGCAAGCCGGGCACCAAGGTGCGCCTGACGGTGCTGCGCGGCAACGCCGCCGAGCCGCACGAGATCGATCTCGTGCGCGAGGAGCTGCCGGCGGTGCCGGTCAAGTCGCGAATCGCCGCACCGGGTGTTGGCTATTTGCGAGTCGCCGAATTCGGCAAGGCCACGGCCGATCAGATCAAGAACGAAGTCGCGGCCCTGCAAAAGGCCGGCGCGAAGAGCATCGTCATCGATTTGCGTGGAACGGCATTCGGCGACGCCGAATCGGGCTTCGCCGCGGCGCGGCTGTTCGTGAAGAGCGGCGTGCTCGGGTATCGGCAGGATCGCGGGAAAGAGAAGGAAGCCGTGTCCGCCGCGGCCGGTGACGGCGCGATCGCGCTCAATACGGTGCTGCTCACCGACAACGGCACGTCAAGCGGCGCCGAGGTTTTTGCCGCGGCGTTGGCGGGTAACAAACGCGCGCAATTGATCGGCGAGCGCACGCTCGGCCGGGCGGCCCGCCAAAAACTGGTGCGGCTGCCGGACGGCAGCGCGTTGATGCTGACGCATCTGGTCTATCTCACGCCCGGCAGCGCCGCCATTCACGAGAAGGGCCTGGTCCCCGACGTCGCCGTCGAACAGCCCGACACGGACTTCGGCCAGCCGCCGCCGGCCAAGGACGCGACGCTCGACAAGGCCATCGAAACGCTGACGCTCAAAGCCGCCGCGTAGACATGGCGCGTAGCTGGGCGCGCGCCGTCATGGTCCTCGTCTTACTGGCGGTGACCACCGCCGCGTTCGCGCAATTCGGACGCGGCTTTGGCAGCCGGATGCGCATGCGGCTTCCCGAGGAAAGCTCTTATGACGGCGGCTTCACGTACTGCCGCGGCGTCTATCGCAGCGGCCGCCGTGACGGCAGCGGCAACGGCTGGACCACGGACTATCCGGACGCCGACATCAATTTTTCGATCAGATTATCCGAGCTGACCAAGACCACGATCAGCCGCACCTCGACGGACGAACCGAATCACCTCACCGTCCCGCTCACCGATCCGTACCTCTATCGATGCCCGTTCCTGATGATGACCGACGTCGGCGAGCTGTCGCTGACGAGTCAGGAAGCCGACCTACTCCGACAGTACCTCGACAAGGGCGGCTTTCTGTGGGTCGACGACTTCTGGGGATCGTGGTCCTGGGACGCGTTCGCGCGTGAGATCGCCGCCGTCCTACCCCCGGCGCAGTATCCGATTCGCGACGTCGAGCCCTCCCATCCTATTTTCCGTACGTTGTACGAGGTGAAAGCGCTCCCGCAGATCCCGTCGATCAATTCGTGGCGCGGCATGGGCGGGGAGACGTCGGAGCTCGGTCCCGACAGCGCCGAACCGCACTTGCGCGCGATCACCGACGCGCGGGGTCGCGTGATGGTCGTGATCACGCACAACACCGACATCTCGGACGCATGGGAGCGCGAGGCTGCCGATCCGCAATACTTCCTCGAGTTTTCTCCGAATGGCTACGCGGTCGGACTCAACATCGTGCTCTACGCGATGACGCACTGACCTCACGTTTCGTCGAGCCGCGCGCGCACCGCCCGCAGCAACGCCGGCGGCGTCACCGGCTTCTGCTCGAACGTCGCCCCCTCGAGGTGGTCCTGTCCGGCAAGCGAAGGCGCCGCATCGCCCGACATCAGGATCACTTTCAACGTCGGATCGTGCTGCTTGGCGGCGCGAGCGAACACGACGCCATTCATGTCGGGCATCCGGACGTCCGTCACGATAATGTCGGGGCGGAGGCCGTCGGTAATCCATTGCAGGGCCTCGGTGGCTTTGCCGGTCGCGCGTACCCGGTAGCCGCGGCGCTGCAGCACCATTTGGAGCAGCGACCGCACCGCATCATCGTCATCGACGAGCAATACGGTTTCGGATCCGCCGGCCGGCTGGGCCGCGCGCTCCGCTTCCGGTTGAGTGGCATCGCCGACGAAGCGAGGCAGCCGGATCCGGAAGGTCGTGCCGGCGCCGACCGCGCTTTCGCATTGGATGTCACCGCCCGACTGCTTGACGATGCCGTAGACCGTGGCCAACCCGAGGCCGGTGCCCTGCGCGCCTTTCGTCGTGAAAAACGGCTCGAAGATCTGCGAGCGCGTCTCGGCGTCCATCCCGAGCCCGCTGTCGGTCACCGACAGCTCGACGAACGGCTCGCCGTCCGTCGCGTTGCGCGTGGCGATGCGGAGATTGCCGCCCTTCGGCATCGCGTCGCGCGCGTTAATCACCAGATTGAGAATCACCTGCTCCATCTGCACGCGATCGGCATAGACCAGACCGAGCGACGGTTCGAGGCTGAGATCGATCACGATGTCGCCGCCGGTGGTGCGGCGCAACAGCGAGGCCATGTCGCCGACCACTTCATTCAACCGCAGCGGCGTCGGCAACAACACCTGCCGCCGGCTGAACGCGAGCAGCTGTTGCGTCAGCCGCGCCGCCCGCTCGCTCGCCGCACGCAGCTCCGCCAGTTGCGCGGATTCGGGCGTGCCGCGGCGAAAGCTGTCCTTCAGCGCATCGGCGTAGCCGATAATCACCGTCAGCAGGTTGTTGAAGTCGTGCGCGATGCCGCCGGCGAGCTGGCCCACAGCTTCCAGCCGCTGGCCCTCGCGCAGGTGGAGCTCGCGCTCCTGCAGTTTGCCGGCCATTTGATTCAAGGCCGCTGCCAGCTGCTGCAATTCACGCACGCCGCCAGGAGCGGCGCGGAGCCCAAGCTCGCCGGTGCCCAGGCCCTCGGTGGCGGCCACCAGTTTGGCAATCGGCCGCCGAATCAGCAGCTCTGATCCCACCCACGCGACGAAGAACAGGCCGAGGCCGAGGGCGCCAATCGTCAGCCATGCCGTCTGCGACCGATCCGTCAACGCCGCGATGTTGGTTTCGGGAATGCCGACCGTCGCGAAGCCGAGCAGCGTGTCATCCCGGCCGCGGACTTGCGTGATCGCAAACACGCGGCGCACGCCATCGGGTCCGCTGAACGTGGCGGTCATTTCCTCGCGCTGCTGCATCATCGCGAGCTGCGCCTTGGCCGGCGTCAAGCCGAAGTACTGATCGGCGTCAGCCGAACGGGCAATCAACGCGCCGTGGCGGTCCAGCAAGGCCACCGTCGCGCCCTCGAGCCGCGTCGCCGATTCCAGCGAGTGGCTCATCACCACCAGATCGACGTTCGCGAAGATCACGTGGCTGACCGCGCCCCGCTCATCGCGCAGCGGCAGCGCGAACGCCAGCGTCGGCTGGCGCCGTACTTTCCCCTGCATGAAGTCGCCTGCGACAAAGGCGCCGGTCGATTTGGCGCGCTGGAAGTAGTCGCGGTCGCCGATGGTCATTCCGGCCGGCGAACCTTCGAGCGCCAGGCAATCCACCGCCCCGTCAGCGTTGGCGCGGCCCAGGGTCGCGTAGATGCCTTCGTACTGCGACGCGAGGTGACGAACCAGGCGGTTGCAGGCGTCGTGATCGGCGCCGCGGACTGCCGGATGCGTCGCCAATGCAAGCAGGAGCTGGCGCGCCTGCTCCACACGCTGCGCGTGCGCCTGGCCGGTGAGGCGCGCCAGGTTCATCGCCTGCGTCTCAAGCTCGCGTTGCGTCGCGCGGCGCTCGACGCTGCGCCCTGTCAGCAGCAACACGATGGCGGGCAGCACGGCGACGCCGAGCAGCAGCAACAGTCGTGCGCGAAGACCGGACAATCTCATGGAAATGCAGGGGGCGTCCCGCGCGCGGAGCGCGAGAGCGGTCAATGGTATACTTTTCGTTCGGCCTTGCCCATGTGATTCGGCGCAGTGCGCTCCGCTCAAGGAGACCTCGAGCGACGTCAAGGGATCGGGTCGAAATCGACAGAGATAGGCGCGTAGCTCAGTTGGTTAGAGCGCCTCCCTGACACGGAGGAGGTCAGTGGTTCGAATCCACCCGCGCCTACCAGCCTTCGCTCGCCTTCGGCGAGCTACGGCTAGGCCGGCGCCGAGCGCCGGCCGCTGATCCGAGTAATAACGCGCGAAGGCTGTCTCGCCGAAGCTTGCGATGGCAAGCGAAGGCGGACAAACCCCCATGAACCAGGTCACAGTCACACTCCCGGACGGCTCAACGAAACAAGTCGAGGCGGGCGCGCCGGTCAAAGCCGTCGCCGAAGCCATCTCGCCACGTCTCGCGGAGGCGGCCGTCGTCGCGTACGTCGACGACAGGCTCGTCGACCTGACGTATCCGCTCACCCACGACGCGGCCGTCAGGATCGTCACGAACAAGCACCCCGAGGCGCTCGAGGTGTATCGCCACTCCACGGCCCACCTGCTCGCGGCCGCGGTCACGGCGCTCTTCCCGAAAGTCCAGTGCGGCATTGGCCCGCCGATCGACGACGGCTTCTTTTACGACTTCGTGGTCGAACGGCCGTTCGTGCCGGAGGACCTCGCGGCGATCGAAGCGAAGATGAAGGAGCTTGCGGCCCAGGATTTCATCTACGAACGGCAGCTGTGGCCCCGTGACGAAGCAATCGAGTTCTTCCGGAAGCGCGGCGAGCCTCTCAAGGTGCAGCTGATCGAGGAAAAGACCGCCGGTCAGCGTGAGGTGTCGGTCTACACGATCAAAGACAAAGACACCTTCGTCGATTTCTGCGTCGGCCCCCACGTCCCGTCAACCGGACGCCTCAAGGCGTTCAAGCTGACGACGACCTCGAATGCGTACTGGAAGGGCGACGCCAAGAACGCGCCAATGCAGCGCGTCTACGGCACGGCCTTCTTCTCGCAAAAAGAGCTCGACGAACACCTCAATCGCATCGAAGAGGCGAAGAAGCGCGATCACCGCAAGCTCGGACGCGAGCTCGATCTGTTCCAGATTCACCCGGTCGCCCCCGGTGCCGCGTTCTGGACGCCTCGCGGGACGACGCTCTACAACACCCTCGTCGCGTTTTGCCAGTCGCGCCAGAAAGCGGACTTCCAGGAGATCAAGACGCCGCTGCTCTATTCGAAAACGCTGTGGGAGCAGTCCGGCCACTGGGGCAAGTACCGGGAGAACATGTTCTTGGTCCTCAACAATGAAACGAACGAGCACGACATGAGCCTCAAGCCCATGAACTGCCCGTCCCATCACCTGTATTACGGGACCACGCGCCGCTCGTACCGGGAGCTGCCGCTGCGCTACGTGACGTTCGATCCGCTGCATCGCAACGAACTATCGGGTGCGCTGTCGGGGCTGACGCGCGTCCGGCAGTTCTCGCAGGACGACTGCCACGTCTACCTGCGCGAGGACCAGATCGCCGGCGAGGTGAAGTTCCTGATGGAATTCATCCTCGGACACTACGAGGCATTCGGGCTCAAGTCGGGCATCAAGTTCGCGACGCGGCCTGAGACACGCATTGGCGACGATGCGATGTGGGATCGTGCCGAGGCGGCCCTCAAGAGTGCGCTCGAAGCGACCGGCATGCCCTATACGGTCAACGAGGGCGATGGCGCGTTCTACGGGCCCAAGATTGATTTCGAAGTCACCGACTCGCTGGGGCGGCCCTGGCAGCTCGGCACGATTCAGCTCGATTACGCGGCGCCCGAGCGGTTCGATCTGACCTACGTCGGCGAAGATAACGCCGAGCACCGCCCGGTCGTCATTCACCGCGCCGTATCGGGCTCGCTCGAGCGGTTCATCGCCATCCTCATCGAGCATTACGCGGGCGCGTTCCCGCTGTGGCTGGCGCCGCTCCAGGTCATCGTGCTGCCGATTGCCGACCGTCACCTCGACTACGCCCGGTCGGTCGTCACGGCGCTGGACGAGGCCGGCCTCCGGGCGGAGCTCGACGATCGCCAGGAAAAGGTGAATTACAAGATTCGCGAAGCGCAACTGCAGAAAATCCCCTACATGCTGGTGGTCGGCGACCGCGAGGCGGCCGAGCAGGCGGTCGCGGTCCGCAGCCGCGCCAAGGGCGATCTGGGCGCCCGCCCGCTCGATCAGTTCCTGACCGACGCGCTTGCCGAGGTCCGGGCTAAAGCGTTATCCTAGTAATCTTTGTCGCTGGAGGACTTGTATCGCATTCGATAGATCTCGCCCGCAACGTCGTGATGACCGGCTCCGCATTAACGAGCGCATCCGGGTTCGTGAAATACGCGTCATCGATGATACGGGGCAGCAGCTAGGCATCATGCCGCCGCCCCAGGCTCTGGTTCTTGCCAAACAGAAAGGCCTCGACCTTGTGGAGATTTCTCCCAACGCCGTGCCGCCGGTCTGCCGCATCATGGACTACGGCAAGTATCAGTACCAGGAGCAGAAGCGGGCGCGCGAGGCGAAGCGGCACCAGAAGGTGATCGAGGTCAAAGAGATCAAGTTTCGTCCCAAGGTGGACGAGCACGATTACCAGTTCAAGAAGCACCACATCGAGCGCTTCATTGAAGACGGCGACAAGGTCAAGGCGACGATTTTCTTCCGCGGCCGCGAGATGGCGCACCCGGAGATCGGTCATCGCATCCTGATGCGCTTGATCAAGGACCTCGAGGACGTGGCGGTGGCGGAAACGATGCCTCGGCAGGAAGGCAACCAGATGCACACGATCCTGACGGGCAAGAAGGGCGCGCCGAAACCGAAGCGCGCCGAAACGCCGGAACCTGCGGCGAAAGAGTAACCGAGCGCTGATCGCTGAAAGCTGAGAACGCACAGACATGGCCAAGAAGATGAAGTTGAAGACGCACAAGGGCGCCGCGAAGCGGTTCAAGAAGACCGGCACGGGCAAGATCACCCGGTCGGCCGCCTTCAAGCGTCACATCCTGACCAGCAAGACGACCAAGACCAAGCGGCACATGCGCGGGTCGAAAGTGGTCACGCCCGGCGACGCACGCAAGATCGAGTTGATGCTGCCGTATAAATAGGCCAAGGGGCCAAGAGGCCAAGAGGCCAAAAAGTTCGGCGCGTCGCGGCAGCGGTTTGGGGCAATTTCGCTGCGACATCAGGCGCCGTTGGCACATGCAGTGCCGACCAAGTCCGGATATTCCGGCCCCCACTCTCGCAGGAAGATCAGTCATGCCTCGCGTCAAACGTGGCGTCGTTCGTCGTCAGAAGCGCAAGAAGCTCTCGAAGCTCACCAAGGGCTACTTCCAGAACAAGAGCAAGCTTTATAAGTTCATGAAGGAGGCGTCCGAAAAGGCGGGCGTCTATGCGTATGTCGGACGCAAGCGCAAGAAGCGCGACTATCGCAGCCTCTGGATTATCCGCATCAACGCGGCCGCCCGCGAGAACGGGCTGTCGTACAGCAAGTTCATGCTCGGCTTGAAGCACGCCGGCATCGAGCTCGATCGCAAGAGCCTCGCCGAACTGGCCGCGCGCGAGCCGGCGGCGTTTGCGACGCTCGCTGAAAAAGCCAAAGCCGCGACCGCAGCCTGATGCTGCCGATAGCTGAGAGCCGAGAGCTGATTGCTTTCGGCTCGCAGCTGTCAGCTTTCGGCCATGTCGACACTCGACGAGCAATTACACGCGCTCCGTCAACATGAGGCTCAATTCGAGCACGATCTCGCGCGAATTGCGGAGGGTGGCGGGGCCAACGCCGCCAGTCTGCTGGCGACCGTTCGCAATACGTACCTAAGCCGGAAGTCCGGCTACGTCGCCGATCTGATGAATCGGCTTGCCACCCTTCCGAACAGCGACAAAAAAGAGTTCGGCCGAAAGGTCAACGACTTCAAGGCCCGAGTCGAAGCCGCGATCGCGGAGCGCGAATCGGCGCTCGCCGCCACGCGGCGTCCGGTCAACGCCGTGGATATCACGCTGCCCGGCCGCGTGCCGGCGTTCGGCTACCGTCACCCGCTCAGCCTGATCCGCGACGAAGTCATCGACATCTTCACGCGCCTTGGTTACCAGGTGATCGAAGGCCCCGAGATCGAAGACGACTACCACAACTTCGAAGCGCTCAACATGCCGGCCGACCATCCAGCGCGCGACATGCACGACACGCTCTACCTGCAGGAGCCGTTGCAGATCGGCGACCGCCCGCTCACGCTGCTGCGGACGCATACCAGCGCAATGCAGATCCGGCACATGGAGCACAACGCGCCGCCGGTACGTCTGGTCGCGATCGGTCCTGTTTACCGCAAGGACGATCTCGATCTGACGCATACGCCGATGTTCCACCAGGTCGAGGGCCTGGTCGTCGGCAAGGGGATCACGCTCGCCGATCTCAAGGGCACGGTGAGCGCGATGGCGCGCGCCCTGTTCGGCTCCGCCGAAGTCCGGTTTCGTCCGAGCTTCTTTCCGTACACCGAGCCCAGCGCCGAAGTCGACATCCGCTGCTTCAAGTGCGGCGGCAGCGGCTGCGCGCTGTGCAAGAAGAGCGGCTGGATCGAAATCCTCGGCAGCGGCATGGTGCACCCGGCCGTCTTCGAAGCCGTCGGATACGACGCCGACGACGTCACCGGCTTCGCCTTTGGCATGGGCGTCGAACGCGTCGCGCAGCTCAAGTGGGGCGTCGGCGACATCCGTCTCTATTATGAAAACGATCTCCGTTTCCTGGAGCAGTTCGGGACATGAAGGTCCCGCTGTCGTGGATTCGCGAATTCGTCGATGTGAAGGATTCGGCCGAGGAGATCGGCGCGCTGCTCGGCGTCCGCGGCCTCCCGCTCGAGGCGCTCGATCGACATGGCGATGACGTCGTCATGGACTTCGAGGTGACGGCGAATCGGCCCGATTGCATGAGCGTGATCGGCATCGCGCGCGAGATTGCAGCCGCATACCGGCTGCCGCTGGGCGGGGTGAATGTCCCGCCGTTGCAAGTCAACGGCAAGGTTCCCATCACGATCGAAGAGCCGCAGTTGTGCTGCCGGTATGTGGGCGCCGTTGCCGAGGTCACCATCGGACCGTCGCCGAAGTGGATGCAGGATCGATTGGCGATGTGCGGCGTCCGGCCGATCAGTAACGTCGTCGACATCACTAACTACGTGATGCTCGAGCTCGGCCAGCCGATGCACGCCTTCGACCTCGAGAAGATGCGGCAAGGAAAGGTCGTCGTCCGGCGCGCGAAGCCGGGCGAGACGATGACGACCCTCGATGGCAAGCAGCGGACGCTGACCGCCGACATGCTGGTGATTGCCGACGCGGAGTGCGCCGAAGACATCGGCGGCGTGATGGGCGGCGCCGCGTCGGAGATCACCGGCGCCACCACCCGGGTCGTCTTCGAAGCCGCGTATTTTCATCCGTCGCAGATTCGATCGACGAGCAAGAAGCTCGGGTTGAAAACGGAGGCGTCATCCCGCTTCGAGCGCGGCGCGGATCGCACCGCGCCGCCGCGGGCGATGGCGCGCGCGCTGCAGCTGCTCGAGCAGATTGGCGCCGGCAGGTTCACCGGCGATGCGACGGACAATTACCCCACTCCCGGTCAGGCCAAGATGCTCCATCTCGAACGCGAGCGCATCGGCGGATTGCTGGGGATGGAGGTGCCCGACGACGCCGTGCATCGGATCCTGACGGCGCTCGGATTCGAACTGTCGCAGCCTGAGCGCGGCTCCGGACGCGCCGTGTGGCAGGTCGTCGCACCGCCGTGGCGCGTCGATATGCATCGGCAAGTCGACCTCATCGAGGAGGTCGGACGGCACCATGGGTTCGAACACCTGCCGACCACGTTCCCGGGAGTCGAACAGGCGCCGCCGCCCTCCGATCCGCGTATAGCGCGCGATCGCAAAGCCCGGACGGCGCTGCTCGGCATGGGCTTCTCGGAAGCCATCACGTTTGCCTTCATCGAGGCGAAGGCGGCCGAGCCCTTTTTGAAAGGCGAGGCCCCCGTCACGCTGGCGAATCCACTCTCCGAACTGTTCGCGGTGATGCGTCCGAGTTTGCTGCCCGGCCTGATCGACGCGGTCAGTCATAACCGCCGCCATGGGCGATCCGATGTCCGGCTCTTCGAGATCGGCACGCAGTTCGCGCGCACCGGCGAAACGCGCGCGGCGGGACTCGCCTGGACCGGGCTCGCGAGCCACGACCACTGGAGTGGCGCGCGACGCCGCGTGGACTTCTTCGACATCAAGGGTGTCGTCGAACAGCTGGCGGCGTTGTTCAAGGTGACGCCGGCCTACAAGGAATGCGAGCGCCCGTACCTGACGCCCGGTCGCGCGGCAGAGCTGATCGTCGGCGGCCGGGCGATCGGCGTGTTCGGTCAGCTGGCGCCGGCGATCGGCGAGGCGCGCGACCTGCCCGGCGGCGATGAGATCTTCGTCGGCGAGCTCGACCTCGACGCCTTGAGTGCGGCGATGCCGACGGACACATTCCGGGCCGCGCCGCTGCCACGACACCCATCGGTGATCCGCGACATCTCGATCCTCGTCGCCGATACCTTGTCTGCCGAAACGGTTCGTGGCACCATTCGTTCGGCTGCACCGGAGACGCTGATTCACGTCCGCGAATTCGATCGCTATCAGGGCAAGAATATTCCGGAGGGCAAGGTCAGCTTGTCTGTCCGGTTGACGTTCCAGTCGCCCGAGCGCACGCTGACGGACGACGAGGTACAGTCGGCAATGCAGCGCATCATCGACGCGCTCTCGCGCGAATTACAGGCAACCCAGAGATAGCGGCAAAAGGCACCGATGGCACAGACCACACAAAAAGCTCCCGGTTTGGAATCAATCGATCGACTCGAAGAAAAAATCAAACTGCTGGTCAATACGATCGTTCGCATCAAGGGCGAACAGACCCGGGTCGCGGAAGAAAACTCGAAATTGCGCGCGGAGATCGACGGGTTGAAGGCCCGCATCACCACGGCGGAGAGCACCGGCGCCGAGGTCGCGAGCCTGCGGGAAGAGCGCGACCTGATCAAGACGCGCGTCGCCGACATGCTGAAACAGCTCGAAGGCCTCAATCTTTGAAAGTCGTCCAAATCGAAGTCCACGGGCAGTCGTACCCGATCCGAACGGAGCTCGATCCGCGCTATGTTCAGGAGCTCGCGGACTTCGTCGAGACGCGGATGGCTCTGGCCGCGCGCAGCTCACCGTCCAGCGACGTGGTCGGTCTCGCCATCCTGACCGCGCTGAACATCACCGACGAGTTTTTCCGTGCAAGAACCGCGCTGTCGAACAATTCCGGTGACCTCGCGGCGCGGGCCGAGCAGCTCGAGAAGATCGTCGATCAGGCGCTAACTCTCGCCGAATAATCTGCCTGCGACTGCGCAGCTCTTCCTTGAGCGGCATCTTTGGGTATTCGCCCTTTATTCGCCGCGAAGCTTGACCGCACCTCCGCCGCGACCTAAGATCCAATCTCCTGCTTTGCTCGTGATGGTTAGAGGGCTCGTCTGAGCCGATGTCTTTAACCCAAGCGAGTTGCGACGGCCATGTGGTGTGCATGCCTCCGCGGAGAGGAAGCCTAAAGCGTGGTTTTTACAGCAGCTCCACCTGCTAACGCAGGTTCAGCGATCCCTCCCACACGGCAAAGCGGGATTCTCACCGCCTCCGCGCGCCGCCATTGCCGGCGCGCCGGGCGCGACGTCAGCCGGTTCGACCGGTCGACCTCGTGGCCCCGTCAGAGTGTCTCGTGACGGTCGGTGAGCTCGGCGAACACGCTCTTTTGGCGAGAATCCTGACTCGCCTGCCACGCCCCTCCTCGACGGTGCTCGTCGGCCCCGGAGACGATGCGGCGGTGCTGGCAGCCGTCAGGAACGAACGGTCAGTCGTTACCACGGACGCCGTCGTCGAAGGGGTGCACTTCTCTCGCGCCTTCTCGTCCCCGTCCGACATCGGCCACAAGGCGCTCGCCGTCAACTTGAGCGACCTTGCCGCCATGGGAGCGACGCCGCGGTGGGCGCTGTTGTCACTGCTGCTGCCCGGCTCGGTTCTGGTCCGCGACGTCGAAGACCTGGTGGACGGCGTGAGCGTATTGGCGCAGCAACACGCCGTTTCTGTCGTCGGCGGCAACATCACGCGGACCGGCGGTCCGATGATCGTCGACGTGACGGCGGGTGGAGACGTGAGGCCGCGGCGATGGTTGACGCGCGGCGGCGCAAAGGCCGGTCATGAGATCTGGCTGAGCGGATCCATCGGAGCTGCCGCGGCGGGGCTCGAGATGTTGGACGCCAGCGATACGCGGGTCCCCGATGCCGTGTGCGTGCGCCGACATGTGCGACCCGATCCGCGAGTCAGACTCGGCGCA
>DASPNQ010000139.1:0-20386 GCA_035626435.1 Vicinamibacterales bacterium | reverse complement strand
GCGTTCCTGTCGTCCCCGACCACCATCCAACAACGCATCGTCCGCGCCAAGCGCACGCTGGCGGACAAGAACGTCCCTTATGAGGTGCCATCGGGGCCGGACCTGTCCGCGCGTTTGGCTTCGGTGCTCGAAGTCATCTATCTGATCTTCAACGAAGGCTACTCGGCCACCGCGGGCAGCGACTGGATGCGGCCGGCGCTGGTCGAAGATGCGCAGCGACTGGGTCGCGTACTCGCCGGCTTGGCCCCGAACGAACCGGAAGTGCACGGCCTCGTGGCATTGATGGAGATCCAGGCGTCGCGATCGGCGGCGCGGGTCGGACCGACTGGCGAGCCGATCCTCCTGATGGATCAGGATCGCGGCCGCTGGAATCAGTTGCTCATCCGGCGCGGCCTGGCGTCGCTCGCCCGCGCAGAGCGGCTCCGTCGCGAACGCGGTCCCTACACGCTGCAGGCCGCCATCGCCGCATGTCATGCGCGCGCGCGTCAGGCTGCGGACACTGATTGGCG
Source organism: Vicinamibacterales bacterium (assembly GCA_035626435.1). GTDB lineage: Bacteria > Acidobacteriota > Vicinamibacteria > Vicinamibacterales > UBA2999 > 12-FULL-67-14b. The sequence goes on along the minus strand of DASPNQ010000139.1, from coordinate 19,877 downwards.
CCGGATCGCCGCTCTGTACGACGAGCTCGCTCGAATCTTGCCCTCCCCGATCGTCGAGCTCAATCGCGCAGTCGCCTATGGGATGGCATTCGGTCCGGAGCGCGGTCTCGAGGTGGTCGACGCCGTCGCCGATCATCCATCGCTGCGCGGCTATCCTTATCTGCCGGCGGTGCGCGGCGATCTGCTATTCAAGCTGCGACGGTTGGAAGAGGCGAAAAAGGAATTCGAGACCGCCGCGTCGCTCACCAGCAATGCGGGGCAACGGGCATTGCTCGTCCAACGAGCCGCCGACTGCGTCCGCACCGATACAGCAGCAGCTCAGTAGGCGATCTCGTTGACAGCATGTATGCTGGTCGCACCTTTCCAGAGCCGTCACGCGCCGTGACCCATCTGCGCCAAGGCAATTGCTCCGGGCGGAGATGACATGCCACTACAACTGCAATGGATCCCTACACTTCGCGGCGCCGACGCGATTAAGGAATACCGCGCTCAGCTGCCAACGGGCGGCACTGCCGTGCTGCGGCTGTGCGGCGGTATTTGGCTGACCGAATTCGAAGGGTCGGACGAACCGCGCAAAAACGGTGCGTTCGCCACGGCAGCCGACGCGCAATCGGCGGTCGCCGTCGACGAAACCGAGCGGGTGCTGCAAGCGGGGCTTGCCGCGCTGAAAGCAAGGCATGCTCGCCCTGCTTTTGGGAGCGCCCATGCCACCCCGAGTCCTTCGGCCGCCAAGCGTCCCGACCGCTAAGCGACAGCCGTCGCGGGTCCGCGTCCGGCGCGCCGTATAATCCGCGGATGAAACGGCTCGCGGCTGTCGTCATCGTTCTCTCGTGCGCCCCCGCGCTGACGGCGCAGGATCGCCATAACACACGCTTCGAATCACTGAGTGCCCTCGCCGAAGTGAAGATGCGGGAGCATCATGTTCCCGGCGTGGCCATCGGCATTTTCGACAACGGTGTGCTGACTACGCGTGGACTCGGTGTTACCAACGTTGAAGATCCGTTGCCGGTGACCGAGCACACCGTGTTCCCGATTGCCTCGATCTCGAAGACCTTTGCGGCGACGATGGCCATGCGGCTCGCGGAGCAGGGCAAGCTGGATCTGAAAGCGCCGGTGCGAAAATATCTGCCCGACTTCAAGGTCCGGGACGAATCGGTGGCCCGGGATGTAACGGTGTGGAACCTGCTGACCCACACCAGCGGCTGGGAAGGGCAGGTGTCGGGACCCGAGCGTGGCGAAGATACGCTCCGCAACTTCGTCGCAACCGTGATGCCCGATTTGATGCAGGTCGCCCCGCCGTCGGCCGCGTGGAGCTATAACAACGCCGGCTTCAGTGTGTCCGGACGCATCATCGAATCGGTGACCGGGACGTCCATCAATCGAGCCGCTCGCGATTTGATCTTTGCGCCGCTCGGCCTCACGCACGCCGGCACCACCGCCGGCGATTTCATCGTCAATCGGTTCGCCGCCGGTCATGGCGTGCGCGACAATGCGCCGTTCCTGCAGCGGCCGTTCTCGCCCTCGGTCAGCGTCACGGCAGGCGGCATCGGGCTGTGCATCACCGACCTGTTGAACTATGCGAAGTTCCACCTCGGCGACGGCACCGCGCCGAATGGCGATCGCCTGTTGACGCGCGCATCGCTCGAAGCGATGCGGACGCCGCAGCTGGCGAAGCAGAGCACGGATGATCACATCGGGATCGGCTGGCATTTGCGCAGCGTCGGCGGGCTGCGCGTGGCCGCGCACGGGGGGACGCTCGCCGGCCACATCCTGCTGCTTGAGATCGTCCCTGAGAGGAACTTCGCGATCGCCATCCTCACCAATTCGATCGGCGGTTGGCGTTTGATCCAGGATGTCGAGCGCGAGGCGTTGAAGCAATACCACGGTGCCGTCTTCCCGAAGAACTACGCAATCGCGCATCGCGGGCTGGTCGAAACGCTGCCCAACTACGAAGCGCTGACGCAACAGCCGGATCCGGCGCCGTATCTCGGCCGCTACGTTCGCCCGACGAACGCCGTGTCCGTCCGCGTCGAGAACGGCACACTCGTCGTCCAGGAGCTGCCCAACAACGGCGATCCACGTCCGGTGATGCCGATTGCGTTTTTCGGCACGGATCGAGCCGTGGTCACTGCCGGCAACGATCGCGGACAGACGATCGAGTTCGTTCGCGATGCCTCGAACAGGGTCAACTGGGTGCGGGTCGTCGGGCGGGTGGCCGTCAGAGCCAATTGACTGCCACGAAGACACGAAGGGCACGAAGCAATTTCTTCAGGGACTGCTAAGCGCCACTGGTATCTACCAATAGGCGTCGTGCCCTTCGTGTCCGTCGCGGCGTAGTGCTGCGAAGAACCCGTTCTTAGAAGGCTTGACCGATCGAGAAATAGAAGCGGCCGCTCCGTTCGCCGGCGCGCCGATCGAGCACCAGTCCATAGTCGCCGCGCACCAGCACCCACCTGGTGCGCACGCGCAACCCGACGCCGCTGGTCTTCCGCAAATCGGTGAACGAGAAGTCGCGCGAGCGTTGCCACACGTTGCCGACGTCGAGGAAGCCGACGCCGTCGACGATGCTGATCAGGGGAAAGCGCAGCTCGGTGTTGAGCACGAGCATGGCGTCGCCGCCAAGCGCAACGCCGTTCGCGCCAATCGGACCGACCGCATTCTGTTCGAAGCCGCGTAGCGTGGTGCTGCCGCCCGCATAGAAGCGTTCGCTGGTCGGCACGAAGGTGCCCATCCCCTTCGAGAGGCCGACACGCGCGGCGGTGGCAAATACCAGGCGCGGGCGGATGATCTCGTTCGAAAACCGCTTGCGCCGCTCTTTCTGCAGCGGGAAGTAATGGAAGTACTGCCCGAAGTACTTCATGTAGGTGTCGTCGGAACCGAGCCACTTCGGTGAAAACGACAAGGCGTGCGAGCTGAAGGATCCGCGCGTGGCGTCGAGAACCTCGTCGCGGACGTCGCGCACAAACGCGCTCGACAGCGGCGACACTTTGATGAATGCATCCGGCCTGACGCCGAGCGGGTCGAAGGTATGGGCGCGCTCGAAACGATAGCCGTAGGTCCAGACATAGGAGTCCTTCAGCTTGCGCTCCTGTTGCAGCGACGCGCCCTTGCGATCGACGTTGAATGCGTCGGTGATCTGTGTCGCGGGGTTGCGTTCCTCGCGGTAATAGACCGATGCGGTGGTTTGAATCGGCCAATGCCGCAGCGTCGGCTGCGTCATGTAGAAGCGCCCCTCGTGAATCTGCGCGTCGTAGCGCGAGGCGATGCCGAACACCCGCGCCTTGCCGAACAGATTATGCAGCGACGCGTCGACGACACCGCCAAGCTTGCCCTCGGTGTCGTAGGACGCGCCGTATCGCAGCTGGAACGGCTGGACTTCGCGGACCGCAACGTCGACCAGCACCGGCTTCTGTGACGGCCCGGTGATTGCGCCGACCAGCGCCGCGTCGCCGGCATCGGCGACCGTGTCGCGCGACAGATCGACGATCGAGAACGCACCGCTGTCGTAGAGGTTCTTGCGCGACCGGCTCAGCGCCTGCAGGTTCAGCGGCTCGTTCGGCTGCACCATCAACTGCTCGCGCACCAGGCGGTCGCTGGTCTTGTCGTTGCCCGCAATCCGAATCTCCGAGACGATCGCCTGACGGCCCTCGTTGATGTTGAACGACACGCTGGCACGGCCGCCGATGCGATCGATCGTCAGTTGATACTGCGGCCGAACGTCGTTATATCCCTTCGCCCAGTAAAGGCCGCGGACGTGCTGCAGCGCGTTTTCAGCCGCTGCCGGCAGGAACGGCTCGCCCGGTACCACCGGTAGATCGACCAGCAGTTCAGGTGTCGCGATCGCGGCATTGCCCGTGACCGTCACATCCTGGACGGTAAATTGCGTACCCTCGCGAATTGGCAGGATCACCCTCGCCACTTCGCCGTCGAATACGTAGCGCGGTTTGTCGATCTCGGCGTTCAGGAAACCCTGTTCGCGATAGAGCCGTTGCAGCAGTTCGGTGACGACCGTCGGATCGGTGAACAACTGACGCTCGAGTTTCTGTTCGTCGATCACACGATCGAGATCATCGGCGTCGATGCCCATCGCGCCTTGGAATTCAAGCAGGACCTTTCGCGAACGCGGCCCGGGCGTCAGCACGAATTCGACACGCCGGCGCGCCGGATCGCCGTCGCTCAGCCGATACTCGACCTTGCCTTGCAGGTAGTCGTTTTCCATCAACCACTCCTGCAAGGTCTCCGCGGTGTCGTCGGTTCGCTGCGCATCGAATACGCCGCGGTGCCACTGCTGCCGCACGAGATCCTGGACCTTACGCGGCGGCGTGATGCCGGTGTAGGCAAACTCGACCTGCGGCCCTGGCGTAATGCGCAAGCCAAGCGACACGCCGGTGTCGTCGCTGGCTCGATCGAGGCGCACGCGCGATTGCGCCCACCCCGCGGAACGCAACCGCTCTTCGATCTCTTCCATGCCGTTGCGAACCGCGAAGTAATCGAACGCCTTGCCCTCCTCGGCGCCGAGCAGCTTGCGCAACTCGGCCGCGGGAATCGGCGTATCCTCGGGCACTCGAATCGCCGACACCAGCGGCCGGACGCGCGGTTGGCGTCGCGGCTCCGGCCGGCCGCCCTTGCGGATGTCATGGCGGAAATCGACGCGATAGCTGTTGTCGTTGTTGCGCACCGCCCGGGTCTGAAACCGACGCGTCACGTCATAGGTCGCCAGCCAAATCTGGTCGTCGCTGTCGGCGAGATCGACCGAGTAGGTCAGCGTCAGGTCGTCGGTCACATCCTGCCCGAGCGTCAACCTCGCGCCCGGATCGGCTTCGTTCGCAATCATCTGCGGCTCGATGCGCACCTGGCTCAGTCCGGTCGCCTGGCGCAGTTGGCGCCCGAGCGTCGAGCCGACCCGGCCCGTCAGGTACGACAGCACCTGTTCGCGCGCCACGTCGTATTCTTCGCCACGCATCTGCTCCAGCGTTCGACCCGTCACCAGCATCGCCATGATGTCGGGCTCGGGCAACGTCGGATTCGACGTCAGCGTGGTCTCGGTATTGCCCGGCTCGCCGGACACCGTCATCGTGATGTCGTAGTTGCCCGCTTCCGTATTCATCAGCAGATTGAACGACGGATAGATGCGGCGATCCTCGATGAACGTCATCTCGCCGCGCTCGATCTCGAACGTCCGCTCGTTCAGCGTGACGACGCCGCCGTCGGCGACGTCGAGCCGGCCAAGCAAGCCGGTCTCGTACGGGGTGCCGACGACGCGAAGGTCGGTGCTGACTTCGGCCTTGGCGAGGTTGTTGTCGACGAGTATCGGCGTCGCGGTGTCGACATTGACGTTGAACCGCACCCGCTCGAGCAGCGGATTGCGCTCCGGTGTGAGCTCCAGCTGGCGCCGCGCCGTGATCGTCGCAAGCAACCCGGTATCGAAATTGATGTCGCCGGTGAGGCCCGCCTCCTGGATCGTGACCTGCCCGGAGACGACGATGTCGTCGCCTTGCGAGGTGATGCGGATGTCGGAATCCGACAGGCTGCGGAGATCGAGCGGCGCGTCGTAGGCGAAGTCGCGCAGCGTCGCCTCGACATTGACACCGCCGACGGAACCATCCCGGACGGCAAGTACGCCGCTCGCCTTCAGCGTGCCGCCGTTGATGTCGGCGGTCAGCGACGTCAAGTTGACGCGATTCAAATCGAGGTCGATGCGGCCATCAATCGCCTCGGCGGCAATCCGCGGCTCGTCGACCACGAGCGTGCCGTCGCTGACGCTGACGTTGCCGCTGAGGATCGGGTCGGCGAGCGTACCGCGTGCGGCAATGTCGATGACCGAATCGCCTTCGGCACGAACGCGATCGGTGAGCAGCGCGATGGCGGCAAGGTTCAGGTTGCCGTCGACGTCGACGTCGATCGGCCGCGCGTCGACGAGGCCGACGGTGCCGGCCGCCGTCAGCGTACCGACGGATCCGCCAAGCGTGAACGATTCGATCGCCGCGATGCCGTTGCGAATGGCCACCGTCGACGCGGTTTTCTGCTCCAGCGTCAGGCCTTCGAAGCCAAGCTGCAAATCGCGAAACGAGATCTTTCCGGCAGCGTCACGCAAACTGGGACGGCGAGAGTCGATGTCGGCATCGAAGGAGATTCTTCCCGACAGGCCTGCGGGCGCGCCCGGAATCGCCCTCGGATTGAGATTGTCGACGCGCGCGTGAATCGTCGCCGGACCGTCCTTGCGCGGGATCTCGACAGGCAGCTCCGGCAGCAGATCGAGTGGCAGCCGCGCAGACAGTTCAATTTGCGCCGCGCCCCAGTTCGCCGCCAGGCGCTCGATGGTGGCCTCGCCGTTGGCCACCGTCGCCGCGGCCGTCAGGTTGCTGAGCCCGGGTTCGATCCGCGGCGACAACAACAACGCGTCCGTCACCGACACGCGAAGATCGGGATCGATCGCTTGCAGCGTCCCTTCGAGCGTGCCGCTCACCGTCAAGCGTCCATCGGCGGCGAGTTCGGTGCCGACCGGCGCATACTGCACCAGCGTCGCCAGGTTGGCGTCTGCGTCGATCGTCATTGACCCCGGCGCCGAGCGGTCGAGCAGCGGCAGATTGCCGGTAACCGCGAGGGTGGAATCCTGCGCTCTGACGCGCAACTGATCGATCGACAGCCGCTCGTCCGCGTAACGGAACCGCGCGGGGCCCTCGAGCTCGAAGGGTTGCCGATGCCACGCGCCCGCGAACGTCTCGACGGTCGCGTCCGCACGGCCTCGCCGCGGATCCAACAACGGTCCCGACGCGTCGACGGACGCGCGCAGGCGGCCCTCGAGGGGCGTCTGCAGTTTCATCGGCAGCGCCGCAAGATCCAGATCGCGGACCGACGCCGACACGGTCGCCTGGTAGGGCGCGGATGTAACGATGGTTGACTGCGCCGTCAGGGCAAACCGGTCCGCCGTGGAGATCGTTGTGGCGAGCCGGTTTGCCAGCGTCGTCTCCGCGACGACACGGCCCACGACGTAGTCGCCGTAAATCAAATGGTTCGCCGCAATAGTGATGGTGCCCGCGGGATCCGGCACCGTGCCGCGGCCGTTCGCTCGCAGATCCAGCGCGCCCGTGACACGGCGGCCGTCCGGCAACGTCAGCGTCAGCAGCTTGACGTTCTGCGACTGTAGCTCGAGCGCAAAGCGCTGAGACCCGATCTGGTACGACCCACTGGCCGTGACGCGACCGTTGCCGTCCGGTTGCGGTTTGTCGAGCGTCGCCGCCGGTACGTCGATCTGCCGGTTGGCGAAGCGCGCCTCGGCATTGAGCGTTCCAAGCAGCTCGTTGTAGGCCGTCATATCGGCGGCATTCAGTCGGATGGTGGCCGTCGGATTCGCGGTGGTGCCCGCGATCTGCGCCTGCGCCGACAACGTTCCCGTGGCAGGGATCTGCGAGCGTTCGAAAGCACGCAACAATCCAGCAACCTGCAAGGCGTCGGCGCGGACGGCGAGATCGATCGGCTTACGGCCGCGCAAGCCAATCGTGCCGGCGGCGTGGGCGCGCGCCTCCTGCCACCCGAGGTCGAGTCGCTCGACGGTGAGCGCGTCGCGCCGATAGCCGATGCGACCGTCGACGTTGATGCCGGCGGCTTGACCAACCGCCAACGACGGCGCATGAACGTTAGCGATCAGAGTCGGCGTGGTGACCCTGCCCCCGAGGCGGCCTTCAGCGGCAACAACGCCCGCGACCCGCATCGGCAGCAACGAGCCGCGGCCCCGGCCGAGCCAGGCTTCAACCGCCGATACCGTCGCCTCGATGTTTGCCGACCGCGCGCGCAACGCGCCCTCGAGCCGGTCGCGATCGCGGAACACGACGTTGCCGTTCAGAGCGAGTCCGCCGGTGCGCAGCGACGTCAGCGTGGCATTGATGCGATTGCCGTTGCCGGCCATGTCGACCCGGCCGCCAAGCGGCAGCGTGTTGCGTGACGCGGCCGCTCGGGTCGGCGTCAGCGCCAAGCGGGCGTTGCCGGCTGCGCGCGCATACTCGAGCCCTGGCCATTCCGCATTGACGGTTCCGTCGACACGCGTCGCGATGCGGTACGGCAGCCGCAGCGAGCGCATCAGTGGTTCGGCCTGCAAGGCCTCGACCGACGCTTTGACGCGGGACGGTTGTGAACCTCGAATGGCCAGCACGCCGCTGCCGGCGATCGTGCCGATCGGCCCCGTCAGATGCAGCCGCGACAGCGTGACGACCTCCTCACCGACGCGGTAGCTGCCGATCGCGTCGATGTCGATCGCGTTGAGCTCACGCAGCGAGAAATCGGCGCCTTTGACGTGTCCGTCGATGGCCAACGCGTCGACCGCGCCCTTGACGGTGCCTTCCACGCTGATCTGCCCGGACACGCGCTCGGTCAGATTTGCGACCGCCGCGGCGCGAGCCGCATCCGCCGTCGCTTGAATGGCCACGTCGACGCTTGGTGAACTGAACGGACCGTACGATCCGCTCGCATTGATCAGGGTACCTTCTCCCTCGAGCTCCGCTCGCTGCACCCTGACATCGTCGCGGCCGAGATCGAGCGCGGCCGCGAGCCGATCGAGATGGGCGCGGCGATCGCGATAACGAGCGTCGGCCCCGACCGCCTCGATGGTGATGGCATGGCGGTCCGAGAACTGATCGCCGGTCACCGACAACGCCGCGCGCGGAATCGTGACGTCGATCTGGCGTTGGCGGTTCTCGTAACGGATCGCCGCGTCGGAGACATCGAGATCCGCGATCACGTAATCGATCGGTTGACTCTGATTGTCGGGATCCTTGACCGGCCGCGGCAGGTTGTCGACGCCTTGCTCGTTGACGAAGTAATGAATGCGGACGCCATCCGCATTCGCTGCTTGCACGACATAACGGCCTCGCAGCACCTGCCACGAGCTCAAGTCGATGCGCGCGCGATCGATCTCCAGGAACGGCGGTGCATCCACGCGTTGCGCCGAGTGGATGCGAACGTCGCGCAGCTCGGTCGACAAGTCGAGGACGTTGTAACGGAAGTCCTTCGCGGCGAAAGTGATGTTCTGCTGCGCGAGAAGCCGTGTGGCGCGTTCGAGGACGTAGCGGCGGGCAGGCGGCGTCTGAAGGGCGACCACCGCGAGGCCGAGGATGGCGACGACGATACCGATGGTGACGGCGAGCCGCCGGACGACGCGGCGCGCTCGTGATCGCGTCGCGCTCACCGGTGTCGACAGCTCCGCCATAACGGCGGTTAGGAATGCAGGATTCTCGCCAGCTTACCGACGGCGGAGCGCGCTGCGGACGATCTCCGTGGTGGCCCCGTAGACGACGTGAGAGAGCGCGCTGTATGCCTGAAGACCTGCGGAAGATTCCTTAGGCGAGCGGGACAGTCCGAGCGCCGGAACCATACCTTCGTCGGCCAGCGCCCAGACCGCCAGTCCGAACGGGATGCCAGCCGCGGTGCGTGCGCGGGAATCCAACTCGACCGCAGCGCCGTAAAGGGCGCCGTTCAACGCGCCAAATGCCAAATGTACGAACTCGCCAGCCACTTGTTTCGAGCGCGGATCGGTCAGCTGATACCCAACCGTGGACAACGCCGCGTTCGCGACGCGGGCCGTCGCGTCGTCGGACGCATTGCCAATCGCCTTGGCCGGCTGCGGTCCGCGGCCGGTTCGCGGCAGACCGATCGTCGCATCATCTGCCTCGCGGCCGCCTCTAGCCCTCGCGGCCAGACGCTGAAACTGGTTCATGGCAAGAGCGCCGGCTATGCCCGCCAGCGCGCCCGCGAGAAGGCCGTTCCACACCGATGGCTTCATGCCAAATTGCATTAGCAACTATCGCGCCGATCGACTAATCGCGCCGCTAACGCCGGGCTGCTACGGCTTGAGGATTTGTCGAATTGGATCGGGCAACAATTTCGTTCCGAGCTTCCAGCACGTGTGACAGGACGGGCAGTCGTAATAGTGGATTGACATCTGCGGCATCGAAGCGGCCTGCGGCCTGAAGGCGCCGGACGACACCTCGCTATCCACATACGCCAGTTCGGATCCGCATTGGGGGCACTGCGCGGAGGGGTGCTCGGTAATATCAGGCATATGCCGCTCTATCTTGGCATCGATGTCGCCGCCAATGTCGTGCCTGCGTCGTCGTCGACATCGACGGCGCGAAACGCCGCGTGGTGTTCCGTCAGATGGCGGCGGGTGAAGCAGATCTGCTCGCAGCGCTTCACGTTGTGTTCACGCGGCTCGCGCTCATCGCACATCGGCGGAAACCGACAGCGGCTCCATGAAGATCGCCGCCCCTCTGCTAGCTGACGCCGAACCGGTAAATCGTCCGCGTGCGATATTGCTCGCCGGGACGCAACAGCGTGCTCGGGAACGAGGGCTCGTTCGGCGAATTTGGAAAGTGTTGCGTTTCGAGGCAAAAGCCGCCGTGACGCGCGTAGCCGCGACCCGACTTGCCGACGAGGCTGCCGTCGAGGAAATTGCCGGTGTAAAACTGCAGCCCTGGTTCGGTGGTGAAGACGTCGAGTGTTCGACCCGTCGTTCGCTCGCGGACACTGGCCGCGTGCCGTAATTCACCGTCGCCGCCGTCGAGAACCCAGTTGTGATCGTAGGACTCGCGAATCGCGCGACGCTGCCGGAAATCAAACCGCGTTCCCTCCACGGGGGCAAGCCGGCCCGTCGGAATCAGCTCCTCATCGACCGGCGTGAAGCGAGCAGCGTTGATTGTCACCTCGTGATCGAGCACGTCGCCGTCACCCTCGCCGCGCAAGTTGAAGTAGCTGTGTTGCGTGAGATTGACGTGCGTGGCCTGGTCCGTCTGCGCCGTGTAGGTGATCACGAGCTCGTTGGCATCGGTGAGCCGGTAAGACACCGCTGCCTCGAGCCGGCCAGGGTAGCCCTCCTCACCATCAGGACTGACGCGGCGCAACGCGATCGTGTCACCGTCGACCGTGCTGTCCCATTCGTGTTTGTCGAAGCCGCGGCGGCCGCCGTGAAGGTGGTGCCGGCCGTGATTCGCCGCAAGCATGTAGTTAAGGCCGTCGATCACGAAGCGCGCGTTGGCGATACGGTTGCCGTAGCGCCCGATCACCGCGCCGAAATACGGATGATCCGACAGATAACCACGGGCGTCGTTGAAGCCAAGCACGATGTCCGCGAACTGACCGTCGCGGTCCGGCGTCGCGATCGAGGTGATGATGCCGCCGTACGGCAGGACCGCGATCTCGACGCCGGTGCGATTCCGAAGCTTTAACATGCGTCTCCAACCATGAAGCTTACGCGCTCGTCACGCTTGCTGCGCGCCGGTGTAGATCCGCATGCTCGCGTTCCGTTTCCTATTTCCTATTTCCTATTTCCTCTTTCCTCTTTCCTACTGCCTACTTCCTATCCCCTACTTCTGCTGACAGCTCGGCGCGATCATCCTGATGCTGGTCGCGGTCAGCTCCGGCAGATCGTTACCCACGTTCATGCTCGTGCCGGCACCGCGTGTGCCTGCGGCACCGCTGCTGCCCGGCCGGCCGGCGGTACCCGTCGTGCCGGTCGTCGAGCCAGTCGTGCCGGTCGTCGAACCGGTCGTGCCCATCGCCGTTCCGGCCGTTGAGCCAGCGCCCGTCGCACCCGCTACGCCGCCCAGGCGTCCGACGATTTCGACCTGGTGATTGAGGTGCTTCTTCAGCTCGGTGTCACTGATCCCCTCGATCTCGTACATCGACGCGACGCCAATGCCTGACGTCGCACTGCCCTGCCCCATCTTGGCGTTCGTGAGGATGTAGTCCTCGCCGACGCCGGCGCGTTCAGCAACGTTGGGGGTGCGGCCGGGCACATCTTTTTCCGCGCGCAGGCATCCCGTCACGGTGAGGGTCTGTGCGTTTTGTGCAGGCGTGGCGCCCGATCGCTGCGTGTCGGTCGGCCGTTGCGCATCCGTGGCTGGACGCTGACGGTCGGCAGGAGGCTGCGTCTGCGGCTGTGATTGTGGGGACGATGGCGGGTTCTGCGGCGTCTGCGCGCTGAGCGTCAGCGCTGTGGTGATGGTCATCGCACCAATGGTCGCGGTCAACAAGCGTGTTCGCATTTTTCCTTACTCCGTAGTCCTGAATGTACTGATGGCTGATCGCGTTACCCCTCGATCAGGTGGCGGCGGCTTCGCCGCGCAACGCGACGCTGGATGCAACGTGCCTGCCGTCTTCGCGATGCGCGCTCGGCGCCGCAATCGGGCACCTTGCTTGCACCGTCATTCAACGGCTCACGCGGATCCGTCCCACAACGCAATATCCTGCGCACGCGGATGGAACTCATGGGCATGGAGGGGGAACACGATGAAAGCTCTGGTCTGGCACGGTAAAGAGGACATCCGTTGCGACACGATCCCCGACCCGGAAATCGAAGATCCCCGCGACGTCATCGTCAAGGTCACCAGTTGTGCCATTTGCGGATCCGACCTGCATCTGTACCACCACTTCATGCCCGCGATGAAAAAGGGCGACGTGATGGGTCATGAATTCATGGGTGTCGTGGCCGAGGCCGGAGCGGCCGTGAAGAAACTCAAGGTCGGCGACCGCGTCGTGGTGCCGTTCACGATCATCTGCGGCGAGTGCGAGCAATGCCGCCGCGGTTATTACTCAAGCTGCGAGCGAACCAACCGCAACAAGAAGCTCGGCGACACCGTGTTCGGCCACAGCACCGCGGGGCTGTTCGGCTACACGCATCTCACAGGCGGCTATGCCGGCGGCCAGGCAGAATACGTCCGCGTACCATTTGCCGACACCACGCATATCCGTGTGCCCGACAGCGACCTCACCGACGAGCAGGTGTTGTTCCTCGGCGACATTTTTCCGACGGGTTGGCAGGCCGCGGTGCAGTGCGACATCCAACCCACCGATACCGTCGCGGTGTGGGGCTGCGGGCCGGTGGCGCAGTTTGCGATTCGCAGCGCGCTGCTGCTGGGCGCCAAACAGGTGATCGCGATCGACAACCTGCCGGACCGGCTGTCGATGGCGCGCGCCGGCGGCGCGATCACCATCAACTTCGACGAGGAGAGCGTGCTCGAGCGGCTCCAGGAGCTCACGCACGGCAAGGGCCCCGAGAAATGCATCGACGCCGTCGGCATGGAGGCGCACGCGGCGCGCAGCCTCGACTCGATGGTCGACCGCGCCAAGCAGATGGTGATGCTCGGCACCGATCGGCCGCACGTGCTCCGCGAAATGATGTACGTGTGCCGTCCCGCCGGCGTGCTCTCGGTACCGGGGGTCTACGGCGGAGTGCTCGACAAGATTCCGTTCGGCGCGGCCATGAACAAGGGCCTCACCATCCGCATGGGACAGACCCACGTCAACCGCTGGACCGATGATTTGTTGCGACGCATCGAGTCGAAGCAGATCGATCCGTCGTTCGTCGTGACGCACATCGCATCGCTCGAGGATGGCCCCGAGATGTACCGGACATTCCGCGACAAGACCGACGGCTGCATCAAGGTGGTGCTCAAGACGAACGGCCACGGGAGGGCACACTGATGACTCGGGTTCATCGCCACGCGGCACAGCGAAGCGTCGGACGTCAGATGATGTGGCTGGGCCTCGCCATCGGCGCGGCCTTTCTCGGAGTGAAAGCCCGCGAGGTGATCGCACCACCCAAGCCCAAAGGCCCATGGCGTGATTACAGCGATCGCTCGGGTCTGCCGCTGGGCATCGAAGCCTCGCGCGGCATCGCCCGCGACGCCGCCCTGCCGGCGGACATGCTCACGCCCGAACCGCTGCGTCCACTCGCTAATACCGTCGGATAGCCTAGCCACGAAGGACACGAAGAACCCTTCGTGTCCTTCGTGGCTTGTCTGAAACCAACCTTCGTAGCGACTTCACCGTCTATCTTCAACGACGGTAAACACCCTGCCATTGCGCTGCAGTAACCCACTCGTCATGCCGACCTTGCACGCCGCGGTTTTTGGGGCGGTTTTCGTCCTATATGGCGGTGTCGCGGCGGCGCAGCCTGCCCGCGATGCACGCGTGCAGGTCACGATTGTCGACGTGACAGGCGCGATTCTGCCGGGTGCCACTGTCACAGTCGTGCCGCACGAGCCCGCGACGGCCACCGGCACAACGGCAATCGCCAACGAGAACGGCATCGCGATCGTCGGCGGACTGAAGCCCGGACGCTATCGCATCACCGCGACATTTGCCGGCTTCGACGCCGGCGAACTGAGCGACGTGCGCCTTCGCGCCGGCGACAACAAACAGGAGCTCGAGCTCGCCATCACGGGCTTTACCGATACCGTCGACGTCGGCCTCGATCCCCAAGCCGCGGCCGCCGATCCGAACAACGCGCTGTCGACGCAACTCACCGACGAAGAAATCGCGGCGCTGCCCGATGATCCTGACGAGCTCGTGCGGCAGCTCGTCGAAATGGCGGGCGGCAACGCGCGCGTCCGCATCGACGGGTTCAACGGCGGCTCCCTGCCCTCGCGCGACGTCATCCGCTCGATTCGCATCGTCCGCGACACGTTCCCTGCGGAGAATCATTCGGCCGAGAGCGATGGCGTCGACATCATCACCCAGGCGGGCGTCGGCCCGATCCGCGGCGGCTTTTCGACGCGGGTGCGCGACAGCATTTTCAGCGGCAGCAACCCGTTCGTCGAGGTCAAGGCGCCGGAGCGCACGCAGAACTTCGACGTCAATCTGGGCGGCGCGATCGTGCCGAACAAGAGCTCGTTCACCGTGTTCATGGGCGGCCGCAAACAATTCGACACGCCGGTCGCGACCTACACGACGCAATCCGGCAAGCGGTCGCAACTGCTCGGGCGGCGTCCGAACGATGGCTGGAACCTCAACGGCATGTTCGACTACATGCTGACGCGCGAGCACATCCTTCGCGTCGGCTATTCGCGCGGCTCATCGTCTCGCAGCAATCTCGGCATCGGCGGATTCGACCTCGCCGAGCGCGCGTTTTCCAGCGAGAGCACGAACCATCAGGTGCGGCTGCAGGAAGCCGGCCCGATTGGCAGGAACGCCTATCTCAACACCCGCGCGCAATTGCGCTTCAATCGCAACGAGTCACGCTCCCAGCTGGAAGCCCCGACGATACGCGTGCTCGACGCCTTCACCAGCGGCGGCGCGCAGGCACGCGGCGGCACCAGGCAGCAGGACGTCGAGTTGTCGTCGGATTTGAACTACGTGCGCGGCAGGCACACGATGCGAACCGGCGTCCTGATCGACGGGCGGCGCTACCGCACCAACGCCGAGTCGAACTACCTCGGCACCTACATCTTCTCCAGCCGCGAGGATTTTGAAGCCGGCCGGCCGCGGAACTACACACGGCGCGTCGGCGATCCGCTGATCCTGTACTCGCATCTGGAGGCCGGCGCCTACGTGCAGGACGACGTTCGGTTACGACCGAACCTGACCTTCAGCCCTGGCCTGCGCTATGAGGTGCAGACGCACGTCCACGACTACAGCGGTTTCGCGCCGCGCCTCGGACTGACCTGGGCGCCCGGCAAGGCAGGCCAGACGACCATTCGGACCAGCTACGGCGTGTTCTACAACTGGCTTGGCGGGAATGTCTACGAACAGACGCTTCGCGTCAACGGCGTCCGGCTGCGCGAAATCAACGTGGTCAATCCGTCATATCCCGAGGTCGGCTCCGCCGGCACTGTCAACGCGTCGAACAGATATCTCTTGGGCGATGTGAAGATGGAGCGCATTCATCGCTACAGCGCCGCCATCGAGCGAACCGTCACTCCGAAAGTCCGCACCAGCTTCACGTTCTCGCTGGCGCGGTACTCCAACCAGCTGCGCGGCCTCAACCTCAACGCGCTGGTGGACGGCGTTAGGCCGGATCCGAACTTTGCCAACGTGATTCAAGTTGTCTCCGATGCCGCGATGGAGACCTACGACCTCGTGCCCGACATCAGCGTGAATTTCGCAGGCGGCATTCGCAATGCCGACCAGGCACGCTGGGACGCGCGGCGAACCGTCGTGCGCTTCAATTACCGCCACCGCCGCGCCTACAACAACAGCGATGGCGCCTTCAGCGTACCGCCGACTGGATCGCTCGACGATCAGTGGGCGATCGCTTCAAGCGACACGCGGCATCGCCTGCGCGGCTCGGTGTCAACGCAGGCCCTCCGCAACCTCAACGCGCAGGTCAGTTGGGATGCCAATAGCGGCTCACCGTATACGATCACGACCGGCACCGACGACAACGGCGACTCGATTTTCAATGACCGTCCGCTGCTCACGCCGCGTAACAGCGCGCGGCTGCCGTGGCGGTCGACGCTGTCCGCGAACGTTTCCTACACCATTCCAATCGGCCAACCCCGCGGCGTCGATGGCGGACGCGGCGGCGGCCGTCCCGGTCCGGCAGGCGCGCGCGGCGGGACAGGCGGCGGTCCGCGCGGCGGCGGCCGCGGCGGCCCGCCGGGCCGTCAGAAAGGCATCACCATCAACGTCAACGTCCAGAACCTCACGAACCGTGCCAACTACTCTGGTTTCAGCGGCGTGATGACGTCGTCGTACTTCATGCAGCCAACCAGCGTCTCGAATCCGCGCCAGGTCGACATTTCGCTGCGCTTCAACTTCTAGCATCTAGAATGTCGGCTTGCGCATCCTCATTCTTGGCGCCGGCGCCATTGGCAGCGTCTACGGCGCGCGGCTGTCGAAGCATCACGACGTCACGCTGATCGGCGGTGCCGCCCACGTCGAAGCCATTCAACGCGATGGGCTGACGATGCAGGGTTTGCTGAGCGGCGTGTATCGCTTGCCGGCATCCACGCGCGTCGATGCGATCGCGCCGGGCACGCTGATTCTGTTGACTGCCAAGGTCAACAACAACGTCGCGGCAATTGCGCCGATCGTCGACCTGCTCCCCGCCGGCGTCACCATCGTCTGCGTGCAGAACGGCCTGTACTCCGAGAACCTCGTCAAAGAACTGGTAGGAGATCGCGCGTTGGTGCTGCGCGCCATCACCCAAGTCGGCGGCGTGCTGGTTCGCCCCGGCGTCGTCGACAATACCGTCGCCGGCTATACGCTCCTCGAAGCGCACGAGCAGTCGCCCGCGATCGCCGCCCTCCTCACCGAGGCGGGGCTGGACGGCCGGATCATCCCTGATATCAAGAAGGAAGTGTGGCGCAAGGCAGTGTTCAACTGCGTGATCAACCCGACGACGTCGCTGCTGAACTGTGAGGTCGGCGGCATCGTCGATCCACGTCTGAACTCGCTGAAACAACAGATCATCGACGAGTGCCTCGCGGTCGCTGCCGCGGACGGCGTGACGTTCGAGGAGGATTTCGTCAGTTTGATCGATCGCGTGTTTGCCGGGGCACGGACGATCGCGTCGATGCGCCAGGATCTGATGAAAGGGCGCAAGACCGAGATCGATTACATGAACGGCGCGGTGGCCGACCTCGGGCGCAAGTTCGGCATCAACTGCCCGCTCAACGACGCGATGGCCACGATGATTCGGTTCCTGGAGGCGCCGGGATAGATCTTGCATCAGGACGACCCATGGACGCATCGGTCCGCGGCATCCGCATTTCCAACCCTGCCCGAATCATCTACCCGAAGCTCGGCTTCTCGAAACTCGACCTTGTGCGTTATTACGACCGGGTTGCCGAACGCATGCTTCCGCACGTCGTCGATCGGCCCTTGACACTCGTCCATTGTCCCGACGGCCTCAATGCGCCGTGCAATTACATGCGTCATCGCAAGGTGTGGGGGCCCGACGTGCTGCGGCGCGTCACCATTCAGGAAAAAACCAAGGTTGGCGAATATCTCGCCGTCGACAACATCGAGGGCGTGATCGCGCTCGCGCAAATGGGTGTCGTGGAGATCCATACCTGGAATTCGACGACGGCTGACATCGAGCGGCCGAACCGGCTGGTCTGGGATTTTGATCCAGGGCCGACGACACGATTTGCGGACGTTGTCGCGGCGGCGAAGGCGTTGCGGGCGCTGCTCGAGACGCTCGGACTCGAATCGTGGCTCAAGACGACGGGCGGTCATGGCCTGCACGTGGTCGCGCCGATCGTTCCACACCGGCAATGGGATGAGTGCCTGGAATTCGCGCGCGCCGTCGCCGCCGCGCTCGCGGCCACCGATCCTCAGCTCTACACCATCACCTTCGCGAAGCACGGGCGCGAGTCGAAGATCCTGATCGATTACCTGCGCAACAACCGCACGAACACCTCGGTGTGCGCGTATTCTGCACGCGCGCGCGAGAGCGCGACGATTTCAATGCCGATCGGGTGGGCTCAGCTCTCGGCCGGGCTCAAGACCGAACGCTACACCGTCAAGATCGCGCCGGCGGCGCTCGAGGCCGACCCATGGCGCGACTACTGGAAAGCAAGGCAGAAAATCAGCAAGGCGGCTTTCGACGCGATCCGTCGGATGTCCGCCGCCGGGACAACGGCGCCTGCCGCGCCGACGCGCCAGAGCAGGACCGGCGCGAAGGCGCAGCTCGCCGCGCCAAAGCGCGCCAGAAGTAGGGGCGCGAAGGCGGAGCCCGCCGCGCCGAACCGCGCGAGAAGTAAGGGCGCGAAGGCGGAGCCCGCCGCGCCGAAGCGCGGGAGAAATGGGGGCGCGAAGGCGGGATAAACTAACGGCCATGCCCGTCACCAATGCTCCCCTGCGAACGCTCAGCGATCAGGATGTCATCCAGCAGCTGCGCTCGCTGCGCGCAAAACAGCCGGTCAAGTATGCGGCGTTCTATTCGAGCCAGCTTGGAGGCGTCGTCACCGATCCCGCACTGATGGTGATTCCGTTCGACGATCACATGGTTCATCGCGGCCATGGCATCTTCGACACCGCCGGCATCGTCAACGGCAGGATTTACGACCTCGATGCCCATCTCGATCGGTTTCTGAAATCCGCGGAACGGTCGAAGCTGAAGCTGCCGGCGACGCGCGAGGAGATGCGTGACATCGTCATCCGTACGACTGCGGCGAGCGGGCTGCGCGACGGATCGATTCGTTACTGGCTGTCATCGGGTCCCGGCAACCTCGATTTGACGCCGGCGGCCGGGGCCGAACCCGGGTTCTTCGTGATGATCTTCCCCGGCCTCGTGTATCCGGAGCGCTGGAAGACCGACGGCGTGCGCGTCATGACGACGACCTATCCGATCAAGCCGCCGCTCTACGCGATCACGAAGACGACCAACTACCTGCCGAATGTGCTGATGCAGATGGAAGCAAAAGAAAAGGGCTTCGACAACGGCGTGTTCATCGACCATCACGGCCACGTCGGCGAGAGCTCGAACATGAACGTCGCATTCGTCTCGCAGGACGATGTGCTGATGCATCCGAAGTTCGACCACATTCTGTCAGGATGCACGTCGCTGCGGTTATTGGAGCTCGCGCGGACGCTCGTCGCGCGCGGTCAGCTCAAGGATGTCCGTGTCACCGACCTGTCCATGGAAGATGCGATCGCATCAAAAGAGATGCTGCTGATCGGCAGTTCGGTGCGCGTCGCCGGCATCGTGCAGTGGGACGCCCACACGATCGGGAACGGCAAGCCGGGTCCGATTTCGCGCGCGCTGCTCGAGCTCCTCGAAGAAGACATGCGCTCAGGCGATCGCCTGATCGACGTCCCGTACTGATCGCTAACGGCGATCGTAGGCGTCGATGAACGTCGAAATGGCGTCGACGTATTCCTTCGACGGCGGCGCGCCGGCGGCGATCGCCGTCAAATGCGTCTTGCCCCGAAGAATCACGTTCTGAAAGATCTGCGCTTCGCGCCAGAGCCGGTGCGTCTTGCGGTACGGGTTATCGAAGGAGCCGTTGACGGCAAGGATCGGGATCGTCAACGTCGTCAAATCCACCGGCGGCGCCGATGGAGCTGGCGCCGCCGCGGCGCTGCCGGCCGGACGTGCCGCTGCGACACGATCGCGGAACCGCTGCATCCCTTCAGCATCGGCGCCGGTCGCCTTCGGC
>DASPNQ010000138.1:0-6202 GCA_035626435.1 Vicinamibacterales bacterium | reverse complement strand
ATGAGACGCTCCTTGAGACGCGCAAAGAACGCGCGCTGCGCCGGCTCGTCAGTGTATTTCGTGGTTGGCACCGACGCCGTAAATGTCAGAACGTTGGTTGGATTGAAGCCGGGATCGGTGTTCCGCACCCGATCGTAGGCGCGCACCAGCAGGCCGCCGCACACGAACATCATCGACGCCAACGCGAACTCGGCGACCAGAAGCGCGTGCAGGGTCCGGCGTCCACGCACCGGGGCCGTCGACCCGGCGGTCGCCGTTGACATCGCGCCGCGCACATCAGCGTTGAGCGCATGCAGGGCCGGCGCCCAGCCAAACAACACGGCGGTCGCCATCGAGGTCGCCAGCGTAAACGCGACCATTCGCCAGTCGAGCGCGAAGGTCGCCCATTGAGGCGCTTGATCGGGCAGTGCGCTCACCAGCAATTGCATCGCCCACTGTCCGAGGGCCAGACCCGCTGCGCCGCCGATTACCGACAGAATCACGTTTTCGACGAGCAGCTGTCGAAGCAGGCGAGCACGGCTCGCGCCGACCGCCAGACGAATGCCGACTTCACGGCGGCGCGCCAGCGCGCGGGCGAGCATCAGCGCCGCGACGTTCGCGCACGCGACGATCAGCAGCAGTGCCACCGCGACGCTCAGCGTCGAAGCGATCATCGAGTAGTCGCGCGTGAACTGCGTCCGCAGGTCGCGCGCAAACGGCGTCACGACGCGCTCCTTGTCGCGCGTATCGAAAATCACCTGCTGCGTCCTGACCAGATCCGCGTTGGCCTGCGCGATCGTCACCCCGGGTTTGAGCCGTCCGATGCCGTCCTTGTTGTAATTCTGCTCGTCCGCGTTCGGGTTGCCTTGGACGGGCACCCACAGGCGCGCCCCGGCGGGGAATTCCGCGGCTTTGGGCAGGACGCCGATGATCGTGTGGGACCGGCTGTTCAGCTTGAGCTCCCGGCCGAGCACGTCGGCGCGCCCGCCGAACCGCTCGTGCCACAGCGCTTCGCCAATCAGTGTCACCAGCGGGCCGTTCGGCCGATCCTCTTCGGGGGTGAACATCCGTCCGAGCAGCGGCTCTATCCGGAGCACTTTCAGGAAATCCGCGGTGACGCCGGCCCCGTTCATTCGATCGGCGCCCGACTCCGTCGCCACGTTGAACGATCGGGTGTCCCACAACGCAATCGCGTCGAACACCTTCTGATCGCGATGCCACTGCGCGAAATCGTGATAGTTGATGCCGGTCATCTCGAGATTCCACTTCGGGGCGGTCTCGTTGATGTAGACGAGGCGGTCGGCTTCCGGGAAGGGCAGCGGACGCAGGAACAGCCCATTCACGAGCGAGAACACCGCCACGGTCGCGCCGATACCAAGCGCCAGCATCACGACGACCAGCACCGATGCAAACCGTTGATGATTCAGCGAACGCCACGCGTAGCGAATGTCCGAACTGAACATGAAGGCACGCCTTTCCGGCCGCACGCCAACGCGTCCGCGTTGGCGCCAGCGGTAAACCATTTCTCTGGGAATCGATGCGGCGATGTCCACAGCCGCCCGCATCCACACCGCGATCACCGCGAGACGGCCGCGACGGCGCGCCTCGTTCAACCGATCGAGCAACAGCGCTTCCATCTCGTGCCCATGGCGCTCGCGCAAGCGGCGCGGAGCGATGTGCAGGAGGCGGCGGTAACGGCTCATGCCGCACCGCCGGTGCGGGGCTTGAGGCGCGACTTCGCGACCTTCACCAGCGCCGCGAGGCGATCGGTTTCGGCGGCGAGGGCGCGATGGCCGGACCGCGTCAGCCTGTAGAAGCGCTTCTTTTCGCTTTCATCCAGCGGCCGCTGCCGCGGATCGTCGAGCTCCTCGATCAGCCCGGCGCTTTCAAGCGTGTCCAGGGTCCCGTACAGTTGCACCGGCCACAGCCGCGTTTGGCCGCCGGTGAGCTCCTGCACGGCACGCGCGATGCCCAGCCCGTGGAGATCGGCCTCGGCCAGGGCGAGCAGGATCAGGTAGTCGCGGGTCTTCATCAGCGTGTTATATCAGACGGTATAACAGGGCAAAACGTTTGCGCCGGCGCCGGCTTCCGGCTTCTGCCGTTCGCGGGGCGCAGACGCGTTTACGGTGCCCGGCCCGCCATTCCCGGATAAGATTCCCCGCAATGCCTTGGTACCGCGAGGTTTCGCGTCAGGAGTGGAAGACCTTTCTCACGACCTTTGCGGCGTGGACGCTCGATGCCTTCGACTTCACCATCATCACCTTCGTCCTCACCGACATTCGCCGGAGCTTCGAGGTCAATCTCGCCCTGGCCGGCGCCCTGGCCACGGTGACGCTGCTGTTCAGGATGGTCGGCGGCATCGGCGCCGGGACGCTTGCCGATCGCTACGGGCGGAAAGGGCCAATCCTCTTTTCGATTGCGTGGTACACCGGCTTCGCGTTCCTGAGCGGCCTGTCGACCAGTTACGCGATGCTGTTTGCCTTCCGCGGTCTGTTCGGCATCGGCATGGGCGGGATGTGGGCGGCGGGAATGCCACTGGCGCTGGAGCAATGGCCGGCGAAGCACCGTGGCATCGCGTCCGGCATCCTGCAGGGCGGCTACTCCACGGGCTTCCTGTTGTCGTCGCTGGTCTACCAGTTGGGTTATCCGCTCGTCAACGACGATCCGGACATGGCCTGGCGGTTGATGTTGTGGGCGGGCGTGCTGCCCGCGATTGTCATCTTCTACCTGATGACCCGCGTCAACGAAAGCCCGCTGTGGCTCGAGCAGCAACGGCGTCTCGCCGGCACGCGCGCGCGGCTGTCACTGGCGCGGCTGTTCGATCGCGACTTGCGATTCGTCACGCTGCACACCTCGCTGCTGATGGGCGCCTTCGTGTGGATGTATCAATCGACGACCATCTGGTATCCGACGCTGCTGCAGAACCTGCAACAACAGCCGCTCGCGTTTCTGCTGCTGCTCAATGCCGGCGGCGTGATCGGCTCGATTGCCTTCGGCTCGTTATCGGAAGTATGGGGCGGGCGGCGCGGCGCCGCGACGCTGGGGATGGTGGCCGGCATTCTCTCGGCGCCGCTCTACCTGTTCGCCGACAGCCGCACGATGCTGCTGCTCGGCGCATGGCTGATCGGCTTCTGCGCCTCCGGCGCGTGGGGCATCGTCCCCGGATACCTGTCCGAGCGGTTTCCAACGGAGGCGCGCGGTGTCGGGACCGGCTTCTCGTATCACGTCGGCGTCGGCATCGGCGCGTTCGCGCCGTACCTGATCGGCGCGATGACCGATGCCGGTACCCCGCTGCAAACCGCGATGTTCTGGTGCGTCGTCGGTGGCGGCATCGGCGTGGTGACGCTGCTGTGGCTTGGCCCGGAGACCCGCGGGCAGCAATTGTCCTGAGGCCGAAAGCTGAAACGCTTCGCGCGGTTCTTTACGACAGTGCCTTGATGATGTCCCAGCGCGTGATGATATAGGTCGCGTCGAGCTTGAAGTCGCGCACCAGCACTGCCGGACTGTCCGGCGTCAGCATCTGCGCGAGCGCGTCGACGCTCGTCGAGATGTCCGCGAAGGGCAGCGCCGGCTGCATGATGGCTTCCACCGGTCCACGGAGGATGTCGGGGTTCTTCACGATCGCGGAATACAAATAGCCTTCCGCGACGGTGCCGACCAGGCGCCCGTCCGCCGTCACCGGGATCTGCGAATAGGCGTGCTCGGTCATGATGTGCGCGGCTTTGTCGACTGTCTCGCTGCGATCGATCGTCACGAGCGGCGCTTTTTCGCGATTGACCACGAGATCGCGCGCGGTCAGGCCCTTCGGATCGAGGAATCCCTTTTCGCGCATCCAGTCCGGGTTGTACATCTTGCCGAGATAGCGGGTGCCATGGTCGTGGAAGATCACCACCACCGTTTCGCCCTGCTTGAAGCGATCGGCGAGCTGCAGCAGGCCGGCCATCGCCGACCCCGCGGAATTACCCGCGAAGATGCCTTCTTCTCTGGCGATCCGGCCGGTCATGATCGCGGCATCACGGTCGGTGACCTTTTCGAAGTGATCGATCAGGCTGAAGTCGACGTTTTTCGGCAGGAAGTCTTCGCCGATGCCCTCGGTGATGTACGGATAGATCTCGTTCTTGTCGAACACGCCCGTCTCTTTGTATTTCTTGAACACCGATCCGTAGGTATCGATGCCCCAGGCCTTGACCGACGGCTTGCGCTCTTTGAGGTATTTCGCGACTCCGCAGATCGTGCCGCCGGTGCCGACTCCCACGACCAGGTGATCGATCCTGCCCTGCGTCTGTTCCCAGATCTCGGGGCCGGTCTGCTCGTAATGGGCCTGGGCGTTCGAAGGATTGTCGTACTGGTTGGCCTTCCACGAGTTCGGCGTGTCGCGCTCGAGCCGCGACGACACCGAGTAATACGATCGCGGATCCTCAGGGTCGACGTCGGTCGGGCAGACGATGACCTCGGCGCCGAAGGCACGCAGCGCATCGACCTTTTCCTTCGACTGCTTGTCGGTGGTCGTAAAAATGCACTTGTAGCCCTTGACGACGGCCGCGATGGCGAGGCCCATGCCGGTATTGCCCGATGTGCCCTCGATGATGGTGCCACCCGGCTTCAATTTGCCGGACCTCTCCGCATCCTCGATCATTTTCACGGCCATACGGTCCTTGATCGAGTTGCCCGGGTTGGTCGTTTCGATCTTGGCGTAGACGTCCGCGGCGACCACGCCTTTCGGAATGCGGTTCAGTCGCACCAGCGGCGTATCACCGATGCTTTCGAGGATGTTGTTGTAGATTGGTCTGGCCATCGCGCGCGCTTGAAGTGTCCAACCATCATACACGGGCGCTGCGACGCCGTGCGCGCGGAGCATCTACCGTCGAAGCGCCGCATTGTCACGCGGCACACCTCGCGAGTTGCCGCTGTGGCGGTGACTCACCAACAACTCAACAGGGCGGGGGAGAGGCCGAAAGCCGGCAGCACGTTGGATTCGATGCGATCCAGACTGCGAAACAGCCGGCGTGACGCGCCCCCGAATTCGCCGAACTGGACCACCTCAATCTCGTTGACCGGCTGGTGCATCAACCAGCACTCCTGCACGCCGTACTCGCCAAACAGCCTGAGACGATCTTCTATCTTTCCGATCCGTGGATGCGGCGACAGCACTTCAACGATCAGATTCGGCGCGCCCCAAACCCGGTCCGAGATGATGTGACTCCGCGCGTTTGAGACGTAGAAGAGATCCGGCTGGAGGATCAACGCCCGCGCGGGATCCAGAATCACGTCGAGGGGCGCGATGCAGACGGTGCCAAGCTTGTGTTGCCGGACGTAGACGCGCATCAGCAGCGCCAGCTCCAGCAACAGGTTTTGATGACGGAAAGTCGGCGAGTCGGCGACGCATAGCGTGCCGAACAGCAGCTCCTGGACGCGCATTGATTCCGCCGTCTGCAGGTACTCGCTCGTGGTCAGTATCGTGCCGTCATCAGGCACTTCACCGTAGACCGGCAGCCGCTCGCTCATGACCCGCCCTCCCATGACGACGACGGTCTCATCGTCCGGGAGGGAATACAAGAAGCAGTATTTGCGTACTTAAATGTGTGGCACCACCGACGCCGGCGCGCGTTGGTCTGCCGGACGCCATTAGCTCCTCTGGTCGCTCATTACGCCTGGGAAAATCGACGCTCGGCCACCTGTCGCCGTAGCCGAGCATCGATGTTTCCTGTGTAGAAACCTGTTCGCCGCCTCACGGTTGATGCCCCGTTCCAAACGATCTGCGGCTCGGCGGCTCCCGGCGGAATTCGCTCCCTCCGGAGCTAGCGACGTCCGGCCCGCGCGCCGGCGCGACAGGGCGCTCATCGTCAGCCGGAGCACGAGCGGAACCCGGCGGGAGGAGGCCCGAGGGCTTCAGCATCCAGGGGAATCAAGGGCGGGCCGACGGCCGTGTTTTTATACCGACAACCTCGCTGCGAGCACTACGGCGGCAGTCAGGTCGAGCAGCGAGTTGACAGCCGTGTGAAGCGAGTGCGGAGGCTGACGGTGAGCGACCAAGCGCCGGTGCGCTGATCAGCCGGGCGGCTCGCCCGACGAATGGCGGTCGGCGACAAACCGCGCGCCGGCTCGCCTATCGCTCAGCACACTTGGCGTTCGAGTAGCCGGATCGAAATGGCGTCACCGCACCAGTGACGGCATCGAAACGGTGCCGGGTCACGCAGGCGGTGTCGTTGGCGAGCAGATGAAT
>DASPNQ010000137.1:0-15444 GCA_035626435.1 Vicinamibacterales bacterium | reverse complement strand
AAGCCAATCCTGCGCCATCGGGTATTGCCGAATTTCTACGCTGAGGCCGAAGGCATCTCGTCCGACCGGATCGTGGAGCAGCTGCTCGATGCGGTCCCCGTGCCCGCGAGCGGCCTGTAGCCGCGGCAAGCACCGAACCGGCATGGCTGGCGCAGCACGGTATCTCGACCCGGCGATCGTCGCGCGACTGGGCACGATCGATCTCAAGGCCCGCACCATCGTCGAAGGGTTCCTGACCGGGCTGCATCGCAGCCCCTATAAAGGGTTCAGCGTTGAGTTCGCCGAATACCGGCAGTACCTGCCGGGCGATGACCTGGCCACGCTCGACTGGAAGGTGTTCGCCCGTTCCGATAAGCACTTCGTCAAGAAGTACGAGGAAGAAACCAACCTCGCGTGCCACCTGCTGATCGACGTCAGCCGGTCGATGGGGTATGGCTCTGGCGAGATCACCAAGCTGCAGTACGCGTCGTATCTGACCGGAGCGCTCGCTTATCTGATGCATCGCCAGCGCGACTCGTTCGGACTGATTGCGTTCGACGATTCGATCTCGGCCCTGCTGCCGGCCAGCGCACGTTCGGGACATCTTCGGATGGTACTGCTCGCGCTCGAGCGCCTGAAGATCGGCGGCGCGACTAACGTTTCCAAGCCGTTGCACGATCTGGCCGCGGCGGTCCGCAAGCGCGGCATGGTGGTGCTCGTCTCCGACCTTCTCGATGAGCCGTCATCCGTGCTCGATGGCCTCAAGCATTTCCGCTATCGCGGGACCGACGTGATCGTCTTTCACATCCTGGATCCCTACGAGCTGAAGTTTCCGTTTGAACAGGCAGCGCGGTTTCGCGACATGGAAACGCAGGAAGAGGTGATGGCGGTGCCCGGTTCGGTGCGCGCCGACTACATCGAGAAGATGCAGTCCCTGATCGCGTACTACAAACGCGAGCTCGGTCTTGCAGGCATCGACTACTGCCTGCTCGAAACGTCGCAGCCGCTCGAGCTCGGTCTGATGTCGTATCTGATGACGCGCCGCCGCGTGCTGTGATGTTCGGCATCAACTTTCTGTCGCCGCTGTTCCTGATCGGCGCCATCGCTGCCGCGATCCCGATTCTGTTGCATCTGTTTCATCGCAAGACCGAAGTGGTGGTCGACTTCCCGACCGTGCGGCTGCTGGCACGTGCACCCGTGCAGCAGCATCGGCGCCGCCGGCTTCGTGAACTGGTGCTGCTCGCGCTGCGCGTCCTCGCGCTGGTGGTGCTGGCGTTGTCCTTCGCGCGTCCATATTTCGCCGGTGCGTCGGCGCCCGAATCCGCGCCGCTGACGGTGATCGCGGTCGATACGTCGATGAGCATGACCGCGCCGGGCCAGTTCGATCGCGCGCGGCAGGCGGCGGCGCGCGCGGCCGCTTCGGCCCCTTCGTCACACGCGGTGACCTTGCTCGCCTTTGCGGACGCGGCATCGGTCGTCGTCGAGCCGACTCGTGATCGCGCCGCCATTGACGCGGCGTTGGCGCAATTGACGCCCGGCACAGGCGGCACGCGCTATCGCAGCGCTCTCGCGCGTGCCAGTGAGATCATCGGCGCGCGTGAGGCAAGCGTCACCATCGTCACCGACCTGCAGCAGGTCGGATGGGAATCAAACGATGATGGTGGATTGCCGGAGGGCGTGGACGTCGAGGTGATCTCGGTTGGCGCACCGGCGGGCAATGTCGCGCTCACCTCTGCCTCGCGACAGGATGGACGCGTCGTGGCCGCACTCCAGAATTTCAGTAACGTCGAGACCCGGACTCCGGTCACCGTCATCGTGCAGGGCAAGGAAATCGCGCGGACGGAGGCGGCGTTGGCGGCGATGGGCGCGGCGAACGTGGTGTTGAACGCCTCGTTGCCGAATGCTGGTGTCGCCGAAGTGCGCATCGACGACGCCCGTGGCTACCAGGGGGATAACGTCAAAGAAATCCGCCTGGAGGTGGCCGCTGGATCGCCGGTGGCAATAGTGGTCGCAGACCCGACCGGCGCGACGGGCGGGCTGTATCTCGAGCGGGCGCTGTCGGTGGCGGGAAACGGCCGCGAATTCGACGTCGACGTCCGGGACGGCCGCGACGTGGGGAAGTGGACGGCGGACGAGATCGCTCGCATGGATGCGATCTTCATCGTTGGCACGAGGACGTTGGATCGCAGCGGCCGCGAATTGCTGCGACATTATCTGACGGGCGGCGGGCGGGTGCTCGTCGCGACGGGACCCGAAGTCGATCTCGGTACGCTCCGTGACATCGTCGGCGTGAACCTGCCGTTTGCCGATGCGATCGTGAAGACCCCGGGCGCGACAATGATCGCGACCGACAACCGGCATCCCATCTTTCGCCCGTTCTTGAGTCCGTCAGGCGCGCTGGGAGACGTCCAGGTGCAGCAGCATCGGCGTCTAATGGATCAGCGGGACATGACGGTCCTCGCGCGCTTCTCCGGAGGCGATCCGGCGCTGGTGGAACAGAGCGTTGGTGACGGGCGACTGCTCGTGTTCACGTCGGATCTCGATAACGCCTGGAGCCGTTTCCCGCTGGACCCGGCGTTCGTCCCGTTCGCCGTAGAGGCTGCCCGGTATTTGACACGAGGTGCGAGCGCGGCGGGCCGGCAGGAGGTCGTCAAGATCGAAGAGTCGAACCCGGCGGCCGTCACCGTTGAGGAATTTACAAATGCCATCGAACGGACGAGCCGCATCGCCATTCCGACGACCGGCAACGTCGCTCGAGAAGCCGAGGACCGGCAGCGGTGGTGGCAGATTGGCCTGGTCGTGATGTTGATGGCCCTGGCGGGTGAAGCGCTGCTCGGGCGGCGCGCGACCTGAGGGAAAAGCCACAGGGCGGGCCATGGAAGGCGGATAAAATCGAATATGGCCGATAGGGCGGCGGAACTCAGGGCAATTCTGTCGAGTGTGCGGGCGCGGTGGACACGCCGGGCCGTGCTGCGCTCGTGGGCCCTTGGGGCCACCACTGCCGCCGCGATGCTCGGCGTCGGGCTGCTCGCCGTCTGGCTGATCGCGCCGCAGGGTCTCCCGCTCGTCATCGTTGTTGGCACGGTTGGCGTTGTCGTCGGCATCACGCTGAGTTTCGCTCTGTTGCCGCTGAAGCACCTGCCCTCGGACCGCCAAATCGCGCGGTTCATCGAAGAGCAAGCCGGCGATCTCGATGAAGTGTTGGTGACGGCGATCGACAAGAGTCACGCCGGATCCGGCCCTGTCGTCGACTTGATCGTGGCCGACGCGGTTCGTGCGGCGAGCCGGGTGGATGCTCAGGCCATCATCACGCGCGATACGTTACGCCGCGCCTTCGCCGGAGCCGCCGCCGGCACCCTGGCGTTCGCGGTGGCGTTCTGGCTGTTCGCGCCGTCGGCGTCACGCGCCATCAACGTAGTCGGTTCGTACTTGGTCCCGGCGCGCTACGAGATCGAGGTCCATCCTGGCTCCGCCAAGGTTCGCGAAGGGCAATCGCTCACGGTGAGGGCGAAGATCGTCGGCATCGACGGCGGGCTGGTCCCGGCTATTACCGTCGGTGAAGGCGATGCGGCGCGCACGGCGCGCCTAGCGCCCGGCGCATCCCCCGGCGAATTCGCCATTACGTTGCACAACATCACGACGCCATTCTCTTACGTCGTCACCGCCGGTTCGGCGTCGTCTACGCCCTTCAAGGTCGATGTGATTCGCCCGGTGCGCATTGCGCGCATCGATGTGAGTTATGACTACGCGCCAGAGGCCGGCCTAAAGCCGCACACCGAACATGATGGTGGCGACATCTTCGCGCCGGCGGGCACCAAGGTTCGCCTGACGATTACCGCGGACAAGCCGGTCGCGGCCGGCGCGGTCACGCTCGACGAAGGCACGCGCATCGAGCTCACCGGCCACAACCAGGTGTGGAATGCCGATTTGACGGTCTCCAAAGACGGTTCGTACCGGATTGCGTTGAACGACGTCGACGGATTGTCGAACTCGGGCAGCGAATACTTCATTCGCATGCTCAACGATCGTCCGCCCGAAGTGCGCATCCTTCGTCCGGCCGGCGACAAGCAGGTGTCGCCGCTCGAAGAGGTGGTGATCGAAGCGCGCGCGGACGACGATTACGGCGTGCGCGGCCTCGAGCTGGTGATCAAGTCGGCGGCGGGCAAGGAAAGAGTGGTGCCGCTCGGTCCCTTCGACGCGCGGCCAGCCACGAAGCCGGGCGACGGACGCGCGCAGGGCGAGCCTGTTCTCACCGCCGCGCATACCGTATACCTCGAAGACTTGCAGGTGAAGCCCGGCGACGTGGTGACGTATCACGCCCGCGCCACGGATGTTGGCCGCGGGCGGCGCTCCATAGAGTCGCGCAGCGACATCTTCTTCCTCGAAGTCAAGCCGTATGAAGAGGAATTCGTGGCCGCGGAAAGCCAGGGCAGCGGCATGTCCGGCGCCCAGCAGACCGGCCTCGAGGAATTGATCGCGCAGCAAAAAGACATCATGGCGGCGACATGGAAACTCGACGCGCGTTCTCGCCGCGGCGGCGCCGGCGCGCAATCGGCGACCGATATTCGCGCCATCGGCCAAGCGCAAACAACGTTGCAGAACAAGACGGCCGAAGTCGCGGCAGAGATTCTCGGCCAGCTGCAGGCGCAGCGGCGACGGCTGGGACCGCAGGGCCGGTTGCTGACGAGGCCCGGTGACGAGCCGCTGCCCAAGGCGATCGAGGCGATGGGCCGCGCCGCGGGTGAGCTCGACAAGTTGCGCCTCGCCCAGGCGCTGCCGCACGAAGAACAGGCGCTGGCGGAGTTGTTGCGCGCGGCCGCGGAGATCCGCCGCCGGATGATCGCGATGCAGCAGGCGCGTGGCGGCGGTGGCGACGGCAATCGCCATCAGCCGGATTTGTCGACGCTGTTCGATCAGGAACTGCGGAAACGGCAGGCGACCAATTACGAGCAGCAGAGCACGACGCAGGAAAGCCAGACGCCGGAACAACAGGAAAACGATCCGCTCGCGGCCATCCGCGAGCTGGCGAGGCGCCAGGAGGCGTTGTCGAAACAGCAGCGCGATCTGGCGAACAACAAAGATCAGCTGAGCGCCGACGATGTGAAGCGGCAGCTCGAGCGGTTGACACGCGAACAGGAAGAACTGCGCCGTCAGGCCGAAGCACTTTCGCAGCAAATGCGGAGTCAACAGGGCGGCAGGCAATCGGGCGAGCAGGGCTCGCGCGGATCGAGCGGCTCGAGCGGCTCGAACGGCTCGGCGTCGACGAGCCAACAGCTGCGCGACGCGTCAGAGCAGATGCGGCAGGCTGCCGGCGACCTTCGCAACCAGGATCCGAGACAGGCGAGCGCGCGTGGTGGCAAGGCCGGCGAACAATTGCGTGGCGTCGAGCAGCAACTGCAAGGCGCGCGCCCGGAAGAGCGGCGCCGCGCGATGGGTGATCTGCAGCTCGAAGCGCGTCAGCTGGCGGATTCGCAGCGCCGGCTTGCGACCGAGACGTCGAAAGCGATCGACGGCGACGCCGCCGGGGATGCGCGCCGCCGGCTTGCCGCAGAGCAGGAACGGCTGGCCGATCGCGCGCAGCGCCTTGGCGAATCCGTGAAGCAACTTGCAAGCGGCACCGGCGATGCACAAGAGCGGCAGGCGATCGCAGAGGCGGGCCGCGAACTCGATCGACAGAACGTGCCGGGCCGGATGCGCGAATCGGCGCAGTCGATCCGCCAGGGCCGAACCACCGGCGGCACCGAGCCGGCCGCAGGTGGCCGCGAGACCGGCGCGGCCAGCCGTCCCGGCGACGAGGCCGATCGCATCGCCCGTGCGCTCGACAAGGTCGCCGAACACCTCGGATCGGCCAACACCGATCGCGATACGGAGGCGGCGAAGCTCTCGGAGCAGCTCGGACGGGCGCAGGAGCTTCGCGATCGACTAAGCCGCCTCGATCGCGCGATGACCGAAGCGAACAAGAGTCCGCAGGGTGGGCAGGCATCGCCCGGCGCCGGAGGTGCACCTGGCGGTGAAGGGCCGGCGCGTGCCGGCGATCAGCAACGCGGTATCGATCAGCAGATTCGCGAGGCCCAGGAACTGGCCAAGGAAATCGGCGGCACGACGCCGGAACAATGGCAGCGGAGTGTGTCCGCGCCGGGTACCGAAGGCTTCAAACAGGACTTCGCCAAGTGGGAGGAATTGAAGAAGCACCTGTTGGTCGCTCTTGAAAAGACCGAATCACAGCTGTCCGATCAATTGCGCGCGCGCGAGACGCGTGAACGCCTCAATGCGGGCCGCCACGAGGGCGTCGCCGACACGTATCGGGACCTCGTCGATCGCTATTACCGGTCGCTGGCAGTGCCCCGAAAGTCGTCCCGGTGACCTTTGCCGTCGTCCTGCCGTGGTGGGCCTATGCGCTGGCGATCGCCGCCGCGGTGGCGCTTGGCTGGTTGGCGTATGCGCGCGTGCCGATCGCATTGCGACGCGGCCAGCGTGTGGGCTTGAGTGCGCTTCGCGCCGTCACACTGATCGTGCTGATCGTCATCCTGCTGCGTCCGGTGGTGATGGTCCCGCCGCAGGCGGCGAACAACAGCCGCCTGCCGGTGTTGATCGACGTGTCGCGGAGCATGCGGCTGCACGACGGCGAGGACACCGCGCGGCTCGACCGGGCCAAGGCAGTGGTGCGCGAGCTGCAGGCGCGCCTGTCGCAGGAATACCGGGTCGAGACGCTGACGTTCGGCGATTCCCTGGCAGCGACGACCGACGTCGAACGCGTGACGGCGTCGGCGCGCCGCAGCGATCTGCGCGGCGCCATCGCCGACCTGTTCGAACGCTATCGCGACGATCGGATCGCGGGTGTGGTGGTCGTGTCCGACGGCGGCGACACCGCGCCGATCGAAACGACGCCGGCGCGCGATGTCGCGGCGCCGATATTTACCGTCGGCATCGGCAGCCCCGATGCACCGCGCGATCGCGAAGTCGTCAACCTGACCGCGGGCGAGCCGTTGTTGCCTGGCGCGTCCATCGACATCAGCGTGTCCGCGACGAGCATCGGCTTTGGCACCGAACCCGTCGAGCTGCGGCTTGCGGCAAACGGCCGGCCGCTCGAGGTCAGGCGCGTGACGCCCGTCAGTGACGGCGCTCCGGTCCACACCGTATTCACGGTGTCGCCGGACCCCGGCGTCGCAACCGTGTATTCCGTGCAGATCCCTGAAGCCAGCGGTGAGATCGCGGCGGACAACAACGTTCGCAGCGTGCTGGTGCCGCCGCAGACCGGCCGCCGCCGCATTCTCGTCGTGGAGGGCGCGCCCGGTTACGAACACACCTTCCTCAAACGCGCGCTGTCTGATGATCCAGGACTCGACGTCGACGCGGTCGTTCGTAAGGGGCAAAGCGACGACGGACGGGATACGTTCTATGTGCAGGCGGATCCGTCCCGCATGGCGGCGCTGTCGAACGGGTATCCGTCGAAGCGCTCGGAGCTGTTCGTCTACGACGCGATCATCTTCGGCAACATCGAAGCCGACTTCTTCACACGCGATCAGCTCGAGCTGACCGCCGAATTCATCAGTGAGCGCGGCGGCGGCTTGCTCGTCCTTGGCGGGCGATCCTTCGATCGCCAGGGCCTGGCCGGGACGCCGCTCGAACCTGCGCTGCCAATCGATCTGACCGACCGGCGCGCCGAGATCGCGCTGGCGTCGGCAAGCGCCGATCAGATACTCGGCGGCGAATCGTCGGAGGCGAACACGCCGGCGCTGACGCGCGATGGCGCAACGCACCCGGCGACCCGGCTCGCGGTGACCCCCGAAGAGAACCGCCAGAAGTGGGCGGCGTTGCCCGCCTTGGCGTCGGTCGCCCGCGTTGGTGGCGCGCGCCCGGGTGCGCAGGTGCTGGCGGTCGCGCTGACCGCGGGTGGCACACCGCAGCCGCTGATTGCCGCGCAACGATACGGTCAGGGACGCACGATCGCCTTCGCCGGCGAAGCCTCGTGGCGCTGGCGCATGATGCGGCCGGCGACGGATACGAGCTACGAAACGATCTGGCGGCAGATGACGCGCTGGGTGACCGCGGGCGCACAAAGCGCCGTGACGATCATGCCGTTGAGCCCGGCCGCCGCGGGCGCTACCGACCGGATCAGCGTCATCGTCAGGGATGAGGACTTCCGTCCCGTCGCGAGTGCGGAAGTGGCTGTGGTACTGACCGCGCCGAACGGCGAGAAACGCCAACTGGCGGCGACATTGTCAAACGCCGGCGACGGCCGCTATTCGGTGGCTGCGCGATTCGATCACGGCGGCGTGTATCGCGTCGACGCGATCGCGTCGCGCGGCGGTGTCCGCGTCGGCACCGCCGAACGCCCGGTCCTGGTGGGTGGCGTCGATCTTGAAATGGCGCAACCCCGGCTCAACGAAGCGGTGTTGAAACGCCTGTCGGCGGAGAGCGGCGGCCGCTATCTGCGTCCCGACCAACTGTCGGAGCTGCCATCGTTGCTGCGCGCATCGCGTGCCGAAGCCGGCACGCCGGAGATGCGCGACCTCTGGCACAATGGGTGGAGTTTGGCCGCGATCATCGCACTGCTTGCCGCAGAATGGATCGCGAGACGACGGGTGGGTTTGGCGTAATGACGATGTTTTGGCCACGAAGGACACGAAGGTCACGAAGTTTTCCAATCCTGGGATTTCTCGTGTTCTTCGTGTCCTTCGTGGCCACCACTGAAGTATTCGCGCAAAACCGATGGGCGTTCATTATTTCGGGCGCCTCCGGGGGCGAAAAGTACGCCGCGCAGATGGCGACGTGGCGCAGCGAGCTGCGCACCGCGCTGATCAACCGGTATCAGTTCAAACCCGAAGCGGTCAAACTGCTCGTCGACGAGGCGGCAACGGGCGGCGAGCGCGCCACCGCGGCCAACGTGCGCGGCGTGCTCGCGGAAATCAAGAAAAGCGCAACGAAGGACGACGTCGTCTTGATCGTGCTGTTAGGGCACGGCACGTTCGACGGCGATGTCGCGAAGTTCAATCTGGTCGGCCCGGATCTCACCGCCAAGGAGTGGAGCGACCTGCTGGCCGGCGTGCCCGGCCGTGTCGCGATCGTCAACACGACCGAAGCCAGCTTTCCGTTTCTCGAGACGCTCGCCGCCAAGGGTCGCGTTGTGATTACCGCCACCGATTCCCCGGCACAGAAATACGCCACGGTCTTCCCTGAATATTTCGTCAAGGCGCTGTCGGAAGCGTCGACCGATCTCGACAAGAACGGCCGCACCTCCATCTACGAGGTGTTCGAGGCCGCGAGCGCTGCGGTGAAGCAACATTACGAGCAACGCGGCCAGCTCACAACCGAGCGCGCGCTGATCGACGACAACGGTGACGGCAAGGGACGTGAAGCCGCGGCAGAGGGTCCCGACGGCGGGTTGGCTCGGATCGCCTACCTCGATTCCGAAGCGGTGTCGGCGACTGCCAATCCGGAGCTCGCCGGGTTGATCAAGCGCCGCCAGTCGCTGGAGCAGCGGGCTGAAGAGCACAAGCAGCTCAAGGGCGTGATGCCTGATGCCGAGTGGAACGCGCAGTTCGAGAAACTGATGCTCGAACTCGCGCAGGTCTCGGCGGAAATCCGCAAGAAGTCCTAGCGCAGGAGCGGTCGTTCGGCTAAGGCTCGATGGTATCCCACCATTCGACGCGGGTCCGCTCCGGCCGCTTCATGAAGACGATCAGGACCAGGCCGGCAACGAATCCCATGACGTGCGCCCAGAACGCCACCCCGCCCGAGATGGCGTTGCGCTCGAATACCGGCAGTTGGTTGACGCCGTTGAGGAACTGCACGACGAACCACATCACCAGGAATACCACCGCCGGCAGCTCGAACAGGAAGACTGGGAACGGGAACAACATCAGTACGCGCGAGCGCGGGTAGAGGATCAGATATGCGCCCATCACCCCGGCAATCGCGCCGCTGGCGCCGACCATTGGAACGACCGAGTCCGGATTGAGCGTCGTCTGCGCGATCGCGGCCGCGAAACCGCACACCAGGTAGAACACCAGGAAGCGGCCATGTCCCATCCGATCCTCGACGTTGTCGCCGAAGATCCAGAGAAACAGCATGTTGCCCGCCAGATGCGCCAGGCCGCCATGCACGAACATCGAGGTGAGCACCGTCACCAAAGAGAAGTAGGCGGGCACCAGGCCGAACGTCATGATCATCGCCTCGCGGCCGCGCTCGCTCAACGTCAGCCCGAACAGGTAGACGACGACGTTGAAGACGATGAGCGCGATGGTGACGCCAGGGGTGGTGCGGGAGGGGATGACGTCGCGAAGCGGGATCATGGTGGCAGCCGGCGGCTGTCGATCGTCAGCCGCGTCGGAACACTCGCCAGCATAATTCGAAATTCTTGTAAGCTGAGAAATTGGCCGCGGTTTCGAAGGCCGGCCGAAGGCTGAAGTCTGAAGGCGGAAGGCTCTAGCCCGGAAGCTGCGCTGAAGGCTGAAAGCTGAAAGCTGAAAGCTGAAAGCTATAGGAGACCTATGACTTGCCGTTCGTGCGGGGCCGAAATAGCGGCGAACGCGCTCATTTGCTACAAATGCGGAACCGCGACGTCCGAGCCGAGAATCAAGCCGCCCGCGGCCAGACCGCGTTCGCGCGCCGGGCTGATCACCGCGGTGATCGTGCTGGGGTTTGCGTTGGCCGCCGTGGCGCGCCAGGTCGGCTGCGGGATATCATGAAGCCACAACCTGATGAGTGCGCGACTCGAAGTTAACGACGGCCTTGGCCAGCGGATCGTTCCCATCAACAAGGACTTGCTGCAGATCGGCCGCCGCACCGAAAGCGACCTGCGGCTGGTAGGCAGTGACGTCTCGCGCGAGCACGCCGAGATCGTCAAGCTCAATGGCGACTGGGTGCTGCGCGACAAGGGCTCGCGGTACGGGACCTACGTCAATGGCGAGGCGGTCACCGAGCACAAGCTGACGCATGGCGATCGCGTGCAGTTCGGCCGCGCCAGCGGCGCGGACGTGGTGTTCCTGACCGGTGAGAGTCCGGCGCATACCGATCGGTCGCATGCCAGCGCCGTCAACGACCTGCGCCAGCTGGCGGCGCTGCTCGAAGGTCTGCGGGCGCTCGGCTCGGGCCGTGTTCTCGACGAAGTCCTCGCGATGGTGCTCGACGCGGCGATCGAAGTCGCGGGAGCCGAACGCGGCTTCATCATGCTGGCTCCCGCAGGCGGCGATCAGCTCGAGATGAAGCTGGCCCGCGCCAAAGGGCGCATCACCATGCCCGGCAGCGGCTTCAGCACCAGCCGCAAGATTCCCGAAGAGGTGTTCAAGACCGGCGAGCTGAAGATCGTCGCCGATCTTCTCGACGGCGACCTCGCCAACGTGCACATGGGCACGGTGGCGCTCGGCATCCGCCATGTCGCGTGCGTGCCGCTGCGCGTCGTCCGTTATCTGGACCGCGCCGACATGATGAATGACGGCCAGAACATTGGCGTCCTGTATCTCGACAGCCGCGAGAAGGGCAGCCTGCTGGCGCCGCACACCCGCACCGCGCTCGATACGCTGGCCACCGAAGCCGGCGTCGCGATCGAGAACGCCCGGCTGTATCGTGAGACGCTCGAAAAGGCGCGCATCGAACACGAGCTGAAGATTGCCGCCGAGATCCAGAAGGCTCTGCTGCCCGAAGGTGATCGGTCCGGCGCATTTTTCGAGTCGGCCGGCACGTCCGTGCAGGCCCGCGCCATCGGCGGCGATTTTTTCGACATGCAGGACATGCCGGACGGCCAGTTCGGCTTCCTGGTCGGCGACGTGGCGGGGAAGGGGCCGGCCGCCGCTCTGCTGACCGCGAAAATCCTCGGCATCTTTTCCGCGTTCGTCTCCGTCGGCGACAGTCCGGAACAGACCGTCGATCACATCAACAAAGTCCTGACGCGCCGCGCTATCGACGCCCGTTATGCGACGCTGCTCTACGGCCAGCTGTCGGCCGACGGCAAACTGCGATTCTGCAACGCCGGCCAGAACCCGCCGTTGATCTTCGGGGACGGCGGCCTGCGCCGCATCGAATGCGGCGGCATGCCGGTCGGCCTGTTCGAAATGGCGCCGTATTCGTGCGACACGCTCGAGATGCGTCCGGGCGACACCATGGTCTTGTACAGCGACGGCGTCACCGAAGCGCACAACGTCGCCGGCGAGGAGTTCGGCGAGGCGCGGATGGTCGAAGTGATGAAGGCCACCCACGGTCAGCCCGCAACGGTGGTGCTCGACAGCCTGATCACGGCCGTCAAGACATTCGCCCACGGCGCCGAGCAGTACGACGACGTCACGGCCATGGTCGTGAAGTTCACCGGATTGCGATGAGCCGCCCCGCCGCAGTGGCGATCGGCCTCTGGCTCGCACTCGCCATCATCGTGTTCAATGTCCGTTTCGACTGGCAGACGCGCATCGCCGGCCACGTGTTCGTGCAGTCGCAGCTGGCGCGTCACCGCCAAGGGCTGCCCCCGGTGTCGATTAACGATGGTTTCCGCCCGATGGTGCGGGATGCCGCCGGCGAAGCCGCGCTCTGGTTGATGGCGGTGTCCGGCTTCGGCCTGGCGTCGGTCATCGCCGTTCAGCGCGTGTCCAGATAGATGCTCGAATCGCTGATTTACGATTGGAACAAGCTTGGTGCGCCGGCAAAACCGGCGCGCGTCATGCTCGATGACGAAACGCTGCGCGACGGATTGCAGTCACCATCGGTGCGCACGCCGACCATCGCGCAGAAGATCGAAATCCTCCACCTGATCGATCAGCTCGGCATCGATACCGCAGACATCGGCCTGCCCGGCGCCGGGCCGCACGTCGTCGCCGACGTCGAACGCCTGGCGCGCGAGATCGTCGTGTCGAAGTTGCAGGTGCGCGCCAATTGCGCCGCGCGCACCTCGACCGCGGACATCACGCCGATCGTCGAGATCACGCAGCGTACCGGGTTGCCGCTGGAAGTCGGCATGTTCATCGGCTCGTCGCCGATCCGCCAGTACACCGAAGGCTGGAACATCGACTGGCTGCTCAAGACCACCGAGGACGCAATCAAATTCGCGGTCCGGGAAGGCCTGCAGGTGATGTACGTCACCGAGGATACGACGCGCTCGGATCCGGCGACGCTGCGGCGGCTCTACGAGTGCGCGATCCACGCGGGCGCCCAGCGCATCTGCCTTGCGGATACGGTGGGCCACGCCACGCCGTGGGGCGCCTCGGCGGTGGTGCGCTTTGCGATGCAGGTGATCAAGGACAACGGCGCCAATACGTTCATCGATTGGCACGGCCATCGCGATCGCGATATGGCGATTGTCAACAGCATCGCGGCGCTCGAGGCCGGCGCCACGCGCGTGCACGCCACGGCCCTCGGCATCGGCGAGCGGGTCGGCAACACCCCGATGGACCTGCTGCTCGTGAATCTGGTGGTGATGGGATTCATCGAGCGCGATCTGGGGCCGCTGATGAAGTACGTCCAGACCGTGTCGGAAGCTTGCGCCGTGCCGATCCCCGACAATTACCCCGTCGTCGGCAGGGATGCGTTCCGTACTGCCACCGGCGTGCATGCGGCCGCGGTGGTCAAAGCGTGGAAGAAAGGCGACCGCGATCTGATGGATGCCGTGTATTCGGCGATCCCGGCCAGCCTCGTCGGGCGGCAGCAGGAGATCGAGGTCGGGCCGATGTCAGGCAAGTCCAACGTGGTGTTCTGGCTCGAGCAGCACGGCATCCCGTGCACGGAGCCGGTGGTCGATCGCGTGTTTGCGAAAGCCAAGTCCTCGACGACGGTGCTGACGGAAGCGGAGATCCTCGCAGAGGTCTATCGTTGAAACACGAAACAAACTGGCCACTAAAGGATTTCGAAGCCTTGCTTCGTGGCCTTCGTGGCTAGTGTTTCGCGAGGTAGGCTTCGATCGCGGGCAGGGACGCTACCACGACATCACCGACAATCTGCAAGCTGCGTGCGGAGACGGCGTCGAGCGTGTCTTGCGGCGTGTGCCACTGCGGATAATCGAGATCGATGATGTCGAGCGCCGGCACGCCCGCCTTGAGGAAGGGAATGTGGTCGTCCTCGACCGTCGTTTCTTCGTCCATGAACGCGCGCTGGCCAAGCTTGCGGGCGGCGTTCCAGACGATGTCGGTGAGCCAGCGGGTGGAGTTGGACTCGCGGCGGATCGTCAGGTCGCGGTCGCCGATCATGTCGAGCAGGATCAGCGCGCGGATTGACTTGAGCGTGCCGTTCTTACGCGCGTGGTCGACGTAATGGCGGCTGCCGTAGGTGTTGTCGGTGCCCTGCCACTCGACGACGGCCTCCTCGCCGTCCAGGAACAACAGCTCGTACGTGAAGGGCAGTTGCTTGCGGGCCTTCAACACGCGGCCCAGCTCAATCAGCGCCGCGGTGCTGGAAGCGCCGTCGCTCGCGCCGACGAATCGCGCCTCCTTGAACAGTTTGGTATCGAAGTGGCTGGCGAGGATGATGCGGTCCGGACTCTTGCCCGGGATCGTCGCAATCAGATTCACCATCTTGATCGGACCGAGCGGCGTGCGGCCTTCGAAGGGCTGCTCGACGACCTTGATGCCGAGCGCCGCCAGCTGCGCCTTGATGTAGTCGCGGTTCTTGACGTTGCCGGCCGAGCCGGACGGCCGCGGCCCGATCGCCACCTGCTGCCGCAAGTGTTCCCACGCCTTGCTGCTGTCGAACGCAGGGGCCTGGGCGCCGGCCACCGTCGCCGCCAGCAGCAGCGGCGCGGCGAACGCCAGCCTACCGCGCGGCAATCGGAGTGTAGTCACGCTTCTGCGGCCCGGTGTAAATCTGTTTCGGCCGCGCGATCTTGGTGTCCGGATCGAGCAGCATTTCTTCCCATTGCGCGACCCAGCCCACAGTGCGCGCGATCGCAAACAGCACCGCGAACATCTCGACGGGGAAGCCCATCGCCTGGTAGATCAGGCCGGAGTAGAAATCGACGTTCGGATAAAGCTTGCGGCTGATGAAGTATTCGTCCTCGAGGGCGATGCGCTCGAGCTCGAGCGCCACATCGAGCAGCGGGTTCTTGCCGGTGACTTCGAACACCTCGTAGGCCGTCCGCTTGATGATCTTCGCGCGCGGGTCGTAGGACTTGTAGACGCGATGCCCGAAGCCCATCAGGCGGCCTTCGCCGCCTTTGACGCGCTTGATGAAGTCGGGGATGTTCTGAATCGAGCCGATTTCCTTCAGCATGCGCAGCACCGCTTCGTTGGCGCCGCCGTGCAACGGGCCGTAGAGCGCGGCCGCCGCGCCGGCCATCGCCGAAAAAGGGTCGACATTGGAGCTGCCGATGCCGCGCATCGCGCTGGTCGAGCAGTTCTGCTCGTGGTCGGCGTGCAGGATGAACAGCACGTCCAGGGCGCGCTCGAGCACCGGGTTCGGCCTGTACTTCTGCTCGGTCATCTTGAACATCATGTTCAGGAAGTTGCCGGTGTACGAGAGGTCGTTGTCGGGATAGGCGTAGGGCATCCC
>DASPNQ010000136.1:0-3174 GCA_035626435.1 Vicinamibacterales bacterium | reverse complement strand
TGCCAGTTTCGCCACCCCGGCGGACTGTGGATTGAAACAATGATCAACAGTTTACAGTCGACAGTTAAGAGTGCCAGTCAATCAGTGACTGTTCACTCGAGTCTCAGTTCCGACGGCGGTAGGCTGGGACACTAGCTGATGGCTGATGGCCTGCCTGCCTGCCTGCCTGCCTGCCTGCCTGCCTGTCTGCCTGCCTGTCTGCCTGTCAATGAACCAGCATCGACACCTTTGGGCCGCCGATGACGCGGGAGATCATGTCCGTCAGCCGCTGCTCGTCGATCGCGAAGGGGCCGGCGCTCACCGTGCCGAGTTGCATCTCGACGTGCACCAGCACACCCTCGTCATCCGGGCTGACGATCCAGCTGAAACCGCGCAGCGTCACCGGCGTGGGCTCCCCCGCCGGATCATTCGTCCGCTGCAGCGCGCGCAGCATCCCTTCGAGCAGCTTCTTCACATCGTCATCGGTCCACGCACCGGCGTCGGACTCGATGCCCGCGATGCGCTCGATGGCCGCGTCCTGCCGGCCCCGTACCCACACGTCAACTTCGATCATTGGATTCTTTCAGCTTTCAGCTTTCGGCTTTCGGCGATCAGCTGTCAGCTATCGGCCTTCAGCCTACTGCCTATTTCCTATTTCCTACTGCCTTCAGTCATCAGTCTCGGTTATTGATCTTCCCACTTCGGTGGTCGTTTCTCCAAGAACGCCCTGACGCCCTCGACGGCATCGGCGGTGCTGAGCATGCCGCTGAGGTAATCCCGCTCGGCGCGATCGAGGGCAGGCTCGGCTTGCGCGCGCAGGGTGA
The DNA here is from genome assembly GCA_035626435.1 of Vicinamibacterales bacterium. Classification (GTDB taxonomy): domain Bacteria; phylum Acidobacteriota; class Vicinamibacteria; order Vicinamibacterales; family UBA2999; genus 12-FULL-67-14b. The sequence goes on along the minus strand of DASPNQ010000136.1, from coordinate 2,371 downwards.
TGCGCGCCGCCGCTGCAGCATGCGACAAGGCCGCAGCCGAGTGCGGCGCCAGGTGCGTGTCGAACCACGACGCGGCGGCATCGAGCAGCGCGCTTTGCGGCGCCACCATCGACAGCAGACCCGCGTCGTGCCAATACGTGGCCGTCTGCGACTGGCCGGTGACGATGGCGCGGGCGGCCCGGGAGGCGCCGACGCGAAGCGGCAGCAACGCCGCAGCGGCAGGCGGAAACGCGGCGAGTCGAATCTCCGGCAGTCCAAACGTCGCGGCATCGGTCGAGATGATGTCGTCACACGACAGCGCCAGCTCGAACCCGCCGCCAAGACAACGTCCCTCCACCAGCGCAGCGGTCGGGGCCGGGAACGCGAGCAACCGCTTGAACAGTCGATGCGTTTCGGGCAAAACCGTCCGCATGTCCTCCGGCCCGTGCTCCTGGATGCGCGCGCCGTACGAAAATTCACCGCCGGTGCCTTCGATCGTGACCCATTTGATGCCGCGCTCGGACTCGAGCGCGTGAATCCGCTCGCCGAGCGCCCGAATCAAATCCAGCGACAACAGGTTGCCGCGGCCGCCGCCGAGCACAACTCGGCGCCAGGCGCCGCCGCGCATCGGCACTACTTCAACCAATGCGCTCATTCCTGTCCCCCACCCTTCGCGGCGTCCGGGTCGAGCATGATTCCCCGCTCCCCTCCGGTTCCCGATTTACCGCTCCCGGCGAAAACCGCCGGATCGGTTGATGGTGCATCGCACGCAAAGCCGCGACACACGTATGCGGTAGCTTTTCCGTCTACCATTTTCATGTCGCGGATCCAGGGCATGTGCGCGGCGAGCGCCGATTGTTGATCCGGATCGACCAGCGTGAAGACGGCAAAGGGCCGATAACGCTTGTTCGCCGCCGCCCACATCGCGTTGGTGTCCGCAGCACCGCGCCGGCCGACAACCACAATCTGTTCGGGCGTGGCGACAGATGTCGACAACGCCGCTGCCATGAACGGCACCGCTCTACCCATTTGCTCCAGGCGTCCGCCGAACGCCGCAATCGCCGCGGTGGCGCGTTCGCTGTAGGACGATTCCCCGGTGAGATGCGCGAGGGTCAACAGATTGAGCGCCGACACCGACGTCGGCGCCGGCTCCGCGCCATCGTAGTCTTCTTTCATCCGGACCAGCACCGAAGGGTCTTCGCCCGTCGTGCTGAACCATCCGCCCGCCGCGGCATCCCAGAACAATTGGTCCTGCCGTTCCTGCAGCTGTCTCGCCCAGGTCAGCCACTCGGCGTCGCCGGTGGATTGGAACAACTCCAGCAATCCGAAGATCAAGTACGCGTAATCCTCCGCGTAACCGTCGATGGCCGCATCTCCTGCGCGATACCGCCGCAACAGCCGCTGCGATGGTGGCTGCCACATCACGTCGCGGATGAACTTTGCCGCACGCGCAGCGGCCTCCGTGTGTTCGGCGGGTGGAGTGCCATCCTCGGTGCCGCCCGCGGCAAGGACCCGCCCGGCGCGAGCGAACGCCGCGATCATCAGGCCGTTCCACGCCGTCAGCACCTTGTCGTCGAGCTGCGGCCTCGGACGTTTCTCGCGCACGGCGAAGAGCGTCCGGCGCGCCCGCAGCAACGATTCGGCGACGTCGACCGCCGACGCATTCTGCATGCGCGCGATGTCCGCGATGGACCGCGCCGTGTAGAGCAGGTTCTTGTTCACGAACTCCTGATGCGGATCGAACGGTGCGTTGCCCGACGGCAGGATGCCGTAGCGTGCCTCGAACGCGGCGCTGTCGTCACCGAGAGCCGATCGGATCTCGTCGGCCGTCCAGACGTAGAAGGCGCCCTCGACTTTGTGGGCGGCTGCGCCCGACGCCGGCGGCGCGGCATCGGGCGGCTCGCTGTCGGCGTCTTCCGCGGAATAGAAGCCGCCGAGTTCGTCGGTCATATCTCGACGGACGTACTGCAACGTGTCTTCGGCGATCTGTGCAAAGAACGGATCATCGGCGGCCTGTGCGGCCTCGAGACACGCCAGGACGATCTGCGCCTGGTCGTACAGCATCTTTTCGAAGTGCGGCACCCGCCAGTCGCCGTCAACCGAGTAGCGGTGAAAGCCCCCGCCGATGTGGTCGCGCATGCCGCCGAGCGCCATCGCGCGAAGCGTCTGCACCACCATCGCGCGGCCCGCATCGCTGCCGGTCCGCGCGGATTCGCGCAGCAGGAACAGCAGCTCGCTCGGGCGCGGGAACTTCGGCGCATCGCCGAAACCGCCTCGCCGGGTGTCGAAGGACTGTTGAAACTGCTGGAACGTCTTCGTCAGCGCGCTCTCGCCTGGCATCGTCCGCTCGTCCTGGCCGCGCGCCATGACGTTCAGCCGTTCGACAATCTGC
>DASPNQ010000135.1:0-63212 GCA_035626435.1 Vicinamibacterales bacterium | reverse complement strand
GGGAGGCGGTGATGGCCTCGCCTGCCGTTGGCTGTTCGCACTGTGAAGTCCCGGCGCCGGCGCCGACCGGCGCGCGGATTCGCGGCTGGTTTACCGCGATCGCCGCCGCCCTCGCCGTGCTCGCGTGCGCCACTGCCTGGTTTACGCCGTTCCCTGTCTGGAGCACGCCGATCTTCGTGGTCGCCACGGTCATCGGCTCGGTGTTTCCCGCCCAGCGCGCATGGACGTCGCTCAAGCGAGGCTCGCTGGACATCAACGTGCTCATGATCATCGCGGTCGCCGGCGCCATAGCGATCCGGCAGTACGAAGAGGCGGCGATGGTGGTGTCGTTGTTCGCGGCGGCGCAATGGCTCGAGGCGCAAAGCCTCGATCGCGCGCGCCAGGCGATCGGCAAGCTGATCGATCAAGCGCCAAACGATGTGATGGTGCGGGACGAGGACGGCGAACGGCGCGTCGCGATCGAACACGTGGAGCCCGGATCCCTGATGATTGTCAAACCCGGCGACAGGATTGCTCTCGACGGCATCGTTCGCAGCGGCCGCTCGGACGTCAACCAAGCGCCAATCACGGGGGAGTCGCTGCCGGTCGAGAAAGCCGAGGGTGACGACGTGTTCGCCGGGACCATCAACGGTCACGGCGCGCTGGCGGTGTCAGTGACGCGGCGCCGAGCCGATACGACTCTCGCGCGGATCGTTGATCTCGTCGAGTCCGCGCAGGCCAAGCGGGCGCCACTGCAGCAGTTCATCGATCGATTCGCGGCTTGGTACACTCCGACCATCGTCGCGCTCGCGATGTTGGTGGCATCGGTGCCGCTATTCGTCGCGGGTCAATCCGGAGACGTCTGGATCTATCGCGCGTTAGTCCTCCTCGTCGTCTCGTGTCCGTGCGCGCTCGTGATTTCAACGCCGGTGTCGATCGTGTCGGCGCTGGCTGGCGCCGCGAAACAGGGTGTGTTGGTCAAAGGCGGCATTCACCTCGAACGTCTCGCCGGTGTTCATGTGTTTGCCTTCGACAAGACCGGCACCGTCACAACCGGCCGACTCACGGTGAACGCGGTGCATGCGCTCGACGGCCACACGGCCGATGAGGTCTTGCTGCTTGCCGCGTCCGTCGAGGCGCAATCGGAGCACCCAATCGCAGAAGCGATCGTCAACGAAGCGCAGCAACGAGGCGTATCAGCACAAACCGCCGCCAACGTACGTGCGCTTCCGGGTCTGGGTGTCGAAGGCACCGTCGGCGATGCCACCGTCGTTTGCGGAACTCCGCGACTGTTCTCCGAACGTCAGATGATGCAGCCCGCGGCCGCAGCGATCGCTCAAGACATTGCCGCCAATGGGATGTCCCCGGTAATCGTGTCGCGAAACGGTCAGGCGATTGGCGTGCTTGGCGTCAAAGATCGTCCGAAGGCCGACGCCGCCCGGGTGATATCGGAACTGCGCGCTTCCGGCATTTCCCGAGTGGCGATGATCACGGGCGATCACCACGCCGCGGCTCGCGCCACCGGATCGCAGATCGGCATCGATGACGTGCGCGCGGGGCAGCTCCCCGAGGACAAAATCAACGCCGTAGAGAATCTTCGTCACGCACATGGCGCGATCGCGATGGTCGGCGACGGCGTCAACGATGCACCGGCCTTGGCAGCCGCTGACGTCGGCATCGTGATGGGTGCGATGGGCAGCGATGCAGCGCTCGAAACCGCCGACATCGCGTTGATGACCGACGAGCTGCCCAAGCTGCCGTACACACTGCGGCTGAGCCGCGCCACGCTTGCGAATATCCGGGTGAACATCGCGCTCTCGATCGGATTGAAGGCGGCGTTCGTCGTGCTTGCGGTCGCGGGAGTGGCGACGTTGTGGATGGCAGTGCTTGCGGATACGGGCGCGTCAGCACTGGTCGTCGCCAACGCAGTCCGGTTGCGGCGCTTTACCTAAACACAACGCTCACCAGCTCATACGACATCATGACGTTGTGTCGTTGACGGACGGCCTCATACCGCACGATCGCGCCGCGGTTCGTTGCAGACTGTACCAGGTTGTCGTTATAATTCGATCGACCCTACGCCGACTGTCCTCCCATCAAGGAGCACCCTGCATGCCCGCGATTTGTCCCGAGTGCGATTCACCGATTGACGTTGACGAATTCGACGTCGACATCGGTGACGAGCTGACGTGCTCGGAATGCGGCTCGCTGCTGCGTGTCTCCAGCGATTCGCCGCTCGAATTCGAGGCCGCCGATGAAGATGACGACCTCGACGACGATGATGATGCCGAGGAAGAGGACAGCGACGAAGCCGACGACGACGGCGAAGATGAGCTCGACGACGAAGACGACGACATCCGCGACGACGAGTAGTCTCGCCGAGGACAAGTCGCGCCGCCTGCAGCAGATCCTCTCCGGCTACCAATCCGTTCTCGTCGCATTCAGCGGCGGTGTCGACAGCGCCTATCTGGCGATCGCCGCTCAGCAGGTCCTCGGTCCGCGCGCGCTCGCCGTCACGGCCGACAGTCCAAGCTACCCGGATACGCATCGGCGCCTGGCCTTGTCGATCGCCGACGCGTTCAGCCTGGCACACGAGGTCATTCATACCAACGAGCTGGAGCGTCCTGAGTACCGCGCGAACCCGGCGAACCGCTGCTACTTCTGCAAGGACACGCTGTACCGCAGCCTCAAGACGCTGGCGGCCGAACGCGGCTTCGCCGTGATTGTCGACGGCAACAATGCCGACGATCGCGGCGATTATCGTCCCGGCCGACAAGCCGCGCGCGAACACGGCGTGCGCAGTCCGCTTGATGAAGCGGACCTGACGAAGGACGAGATTCGCAGCCTCGCGCGCGCCGCCGGCCTGGAAAGCTGGAACGAGCCCGCCTCGGCATGTCTGTCGTCACGCGTTCCCTACGGCACCGAAGTGTCAGATGGCGTACTGCGCCAGATCGAGCAGGCCGAGGACGTCCTGCGTCAGCTCGGCTTCCGGATTTTTCGCGTTCGTCATCACGACACCGTCGCGCGTCTCGAGTTGTCGCGCGCGGAAATGCCGCGGGCGCTGGATCCCGAAGTGAACGCGCGGCTGGTTGCCGCGCTGAAAGATCTCGGTTACCAGTTCGTGAGCCTCGACCTGCAAGGCTATCGCCTCGGCAGCCTCAACGAGGCGCTGCGACTGCGTCCCGTTTCGTGACCGATTCCGGTTCACGGGTTTCGCGTCGCCATTCCCGCGTGGCCGTGGCGACCCTTGCGCTCCTCTTCGCTATCGCACACGCGCCGTTCCTCGCCAGGTCGCTCGAAGATATCGATTCGGTCAATTTCGCGCTGGGTGTCCGCGACTTCGACGTCGCGCAACATCGGCCGCATCCGCCTGGATATCCGATTTACGTGGCGCTCGGGAAAGCGACGGTCGCGATCACCGGCTTGTTCACGGAGGGCCCGGAGTCGGCGATCGAAGCGCGGGCGCTTTCGTTGATCTCGCTGCTGGCCGCGGTACTCGCAATCGGGTGCCTCTACGTCGTATTCGCGGGCCTGAACAACCGCAATCCAGGTGAAGTCGATGTAGCCGCGGTCGCCGCAACCGCAGTCGCGATGACCTGTCCGCTATTCTGGTATCTCGCAGTACGCCCAATGAGCGACCTGCCGGGCCTGGCACTGGCGCTGGCGTCGCAAGCCTGTCTGGTCTCGGCGTGGTCGCGGCAGCGGCCGGCGGCCGATGGAGACCAGCGAATGCAGCCTGCGCAAATGTCCGCCTCCGGCCGGATGATCGTGGTTGGCGCGTTCCTCGCCGCGGTGAGCATCGGGCTACGGTCACAAACGGTCTGGCTGACCGCGCCACTTCTGGTACTGGTGATCGCCGATCGCATCGGCCGCGGTGCCGCCGGCGCGATGATCGGCGGCGCGATCATGTTCGTCGTCGGCGGGCTGCTGTGGGGCGTACCGCTGCTGATCGCGAGCGGCGGCTTCAACGCCTACCTTGCCGCTCTCGGGACTCAGGCCGGCGAAGACTTCGCGTTCGTCGACATGTTGTACGCGAACCCGACCCCGCGAGCGCTGGCATTCGCGCTGTTGCGCACGTTTGTCTATCCGTGGGAATGGACGCCGCTGGCGATCGCCGTCTTGACGTTGGCGGCGTTGGGCGTTGTCCAATTGATGTGGCGCGATCGCCGGGCGCTGGTGGGCGTCACCACGATCGCGTTGCCCTACCTGATCTTTCATCTGCTGTTGCAGGACACCCCGTTTATCCGGTACGCGCTGCCGCTGATTCCTCCGGCGGCATTCCTCGCGATTCGCGGCGTGATGCTTGTGTCCGCGCGAGCCGTACCGATCGTCGCGGCCGTGATCTCGATCACCGGCATCGCAATCGCCGCGCCGGTCCTGGCGGCCTATGCCGCCGACGACGCGCCGACGGTGCGCGCAGTCAACTCGATGAATGCTGCCGCCGCCTCTCGACAGCCGGGCGCACTCGCGATGCACCAGACGTTCGTCCGGCCGTTACAAGCCGAAGACGTCCGCGTCTCTCCGCAACTGCCGTCGCCGCCAAGGCAGGAGTGGCTGGAGCTGGTCAAGTATTGGAAAAACGGCGGCGACCAACCGGTGTGGTTCCTCGCCGATCCGATGCGCAGCGATCTCGCCCTGGTCGATCCGGAGAGCCGCCGCGATGTGACTGCGTTTGATTGGTCGATCGCGTCACGGCCGGCATTCGGCGGCCTTCGACCGGCTGCCGTTCGTTGGTACCGAATGGCGGTGCCAGGCTGGTTCGCCGAGACCGGTTGGTCGCTGACGCCCGAGACGTCTGGCATCGCACGCGTCATGGGCCGGGGTCCGCACCTCGGGCCGATCACCGCGCTGATTCGCCGCCGGCCGAATGCGACTCGTCTGCTCATCGGTGGACGGCATCTCGGCGCAGCATCCGATCCGGCTGTGCGCTTCAGCATGGCGATTGATGGCGCGTTGTTTCAGCAGTGGGACAGCGGACCCGGATTCTTCCTGAAGATTCTTGACGTGCCCGCCGGGCGTCTGTCGGGAAGCGGCGAGTGGGCGACGTTGAGCGTGCAATCCGCGCCGCTTTCCGGCAACTCGCCCGTGGCCACCGCTGTTGAGCAATTCGATTTGCAAGACGATTCGGCGACGATATGGGGCTACGCGGACGGCTGGCAGGAGGCCGAGTTCAGTCAGGCGCTCGGCGTCTGGCGTTGGACCAGTGACCGTGCGACGCTGCGCATCGCCGGCCCGCCGCGTCCGATCCGCATCACCATCTTTCTGGAATCGCCGCTACGCTATTTCGATACGGCGCCCACGATCAGGGTTTCCGCGGGTGCTCGCGAGGTCGCGGCGGCGACCATCGACTCGGGCCGTGAGTGGTCCTTTGACGTGCCCGCCGATGCGCTCGCGGCTGCCGGCGGTGACGTCACCATCGCAACCGATCAGACATTCATACCAGCGGAACGTGGACTGGCCGCCGATCAACGCCGGTTAGGACTGCGCGTGTTTGCAATTTTGGTCGGTAATCGTTGACACAGGCCGAAAGTCCCCGTTAATCTGCCCTCACAAAATTTGTAACCCCAGCGGAAGCAGGAGCGAACGACGATGAGCGTGTATCAGAGGACGACACTACTAGCTTCATTCTGTCTGGTGGTGAGTTTGGGTATTGCAGCCTGCAGCAAGAAACCGCCGGTTGTGGCCCCGCCACCACCCGCGCCAGCCGCGCCCACTGCGCCGCCGGCGCCACCTGCACCACCGGCTCCGCCTGCTCCGGCCGAGGCACCGCGGGCGCTCACCGAAGACGAGATCTTCGCGCAGAAGTCGCTCGAGCAACTCAACAAGGAGCGGCCGCTCGCGGACGTGTTCTTCGACCTCGACATGTCGACGCTGAAGGACGACGGCAAGCAGGCGCTGTCGGCGAACGCGACGTGGTTGAAGCGGTGGACCAGCACGCGGATCAGCGTCGAGGGTCATTGCGACGAGCGCGGCACCGCCGAATACAACCTTGGACTTGGCGAGCGGCGTGCGAATGCGGTGAAGTCCTATCTCGTCGAGCTCGGTGTGCCCGCCGAGCGGATCGCGGTGGTCAGCAAGGGTAAAGAGTCGCCGTTCTGCACCGAGTCGAACGAAAGCTGCTGGCAGCAGAATCGACGCGGCCACTTCGTGATTACCGCGAAGTAACGCAGTTGGTGATCCGTCGCTTGTTGGCAGTTATTCGAGACTGAGCGAGGCCGCAATTTTCTCTGCGGCTTCGCGCGGATTGGGCGCGCCGGTTATCGGCCGCCCGATCACGAGCTGTGTAGCGCCGGCCCGCAGCGCCGCCGCCGGCGTCATCGTCCTCGCCTGATCATCCGTCCCTTGTTGGTCGGCGGGTCGGATTCCCGGCGTGACAATCAGAAAATCCGGCCCGCACGCGTGCCGGATGGCCGCGACCTCGTGCGGTGATGCGACGACACCGTCGAGTCCGGCCGATTGCGCGAGCTTCGCGAGATGGACAACCTGGTCGATCATCGGGCGCGTGATGCCGATCTCCTGAAGCGCCGCCTGATCCATGCTGGTCAGCACCGTCACGCCGATCACGAGCGGGCGAGGCCGGCCGGCAAGATCTCCTGCGCGCCGCGCCGCGTCCGCGGCGGCCCTCATCATCGCGGTGCCGCCTGACGCGTGGACATTCACCATCCAAGCCCCGGTGCCGACCGCCGACTGAATCGCGCCGGCAACGGTATTCGGGATGTCGTGAAACTTCAAATCGAGAAACACGCGATCGCCGCGGCCGGTGAGCTCGCGGACCATGACCGGCCCTGCCGCGGTGAACAGCTGCTTGCCGATCTTGAATCCGCCCACCGATCCGCGCAGCTGATCCGCGAGCTCGATCGCCTTGGCCGGCGTATCGACGTCCAATGCCACGAAAATCCGGTTCATGCGTGCACGGCTTTGGGCGGTGTCGGATCGAAGGTGCCGATCACATCACTGAGCTTCGAAAGGTTGTGTCGCGTCAGGTATTCGGCCAGGCCGTCGAGCACCTTGGACCACACGAACGGGTCGATGAAATTCTGCGTGCCGATTTGCACCGCGGCCGCGCCGGCAATCATGAACTCGAGCGCGTCGCGCGCATCGCCGATGCCGCCCATGCCGATGATTGGAATTTTCACGAGCTGGTAGCACTCCCAGACCATGCGCACGGCAATCGGGCGAATCGCGGGACCGCTCAAGCCGCCCATCACGTTGCTGATCTTCGGGCGGCGCGTTTCGACATCGATCGCCATCGCCAGAAACGTGTTGACCAGCGACACCGCGTCGGCGCCGGCATCCTCCGCGGCGCGCGCGAACGACGCGACGTCGGTGACGTTGGGCGTCAGCTTCGGGATCACCGGCAAGTGAGTCGCCTTTTTGACCGCGCTGACGACGTCGTAGGTGCCGTTGAGGCTGCAGCCGAACTGGATGCCGCCTTCCTTGATGTTCGGGCACGAGATGTTCAACTCGATGGCGGCGATGCCGTCGGCCTGCGACAGCACCTTGCTCACTTCGACGTACTCGTCGAGCGTGGTCCCGCACACATTGACGAACGTGCGAGCGCCGGCCGCCCGCAGCAGCGGCAACTTTTCCTTGACGAAGCGATGGACGCCGATGCCTTGCAGGCCGATGGCGTTGATCATCCCGGCGGGCGTTTCAACGATGCGCGGCGGGGGGTGACCCTGCCGCTCCTTCATGAACAGTCCCTTGGAGACGACACCGCCAAGCGATGCGAGGTCGACGACATGCTCGTATTCGAGACCGTAGCCAAAGCAGCCGCTGGCCGCGATCAGCGGGTTGGGGAGCGTCAGCGTGCCGAGCGTCACCGACAGATCGGGTGTCATGACTCCCACACCAGTTCGGCGCCGTCGAAGACCGGGCCGGTGATGCACGACCGCACGAGATTGGCGTGCTCGTCGCCATGCTTGACGGCGATCACGCAGCTGTAACATCCGCCGAGGCCGCAACCCATCACGCGCTCGACCGACACCTGCGACGGCTGGTTGTAGCGTCGCGCCAGTTTTGCTACGGCCTCGAGCATCGGCTCGGGGCCGCACGCATAAATCATCGCGCCGTCGGGTCCGACGTTCTGCAACGCCGTCTCGAGCGGGTGAGTGACACGCCCGCGAATCCCTCTGCCGCCATCCTCGGTGGTCAGCACCAGCGTGGCGCCCAACGATTCGAAAAAATCGAGATAGAACAGCTCCGCGGCGGTCCTGGCGCCATAAAACAACGTCGCCGGCGTGCGCGCGGCCGCGAGGGCCTGCGCGAGTGTCGCAAACGGCGCCAGGCCGACGCCGCCGGCCACCATCCATGCCTCCATCGGCGCGAGGACCGGTCGGAACGGCACACCGAGCGGACCAAGGCACGACACCACATCGCCCGGTTCGAGCTCGTACAGTTTCCGCGTGCTGCGGCCGGCGCGCTTGTTGAGAATGCTGACACCGGTCACGTCACCGTTGTCAGTGCGAAGGACTTCGAAGACCGAGAATGGCCGGCGCAGCAGCGGATCGGTCACGCCGGCGGGCTTGACCATGACGAATTGCCCCGGCTGCGTGCGTTTTCCGACTTCCGGGGCGGCGAGGCTGAGGACCGAATAGTCGCTCGACAATCGCGCGTTCGCGATTACAGTCGCGTCGACGTCCACGGGCGGCATCAGTCGAATATGGTACATCCTTCCTGAAGCGATGCGCTACCTGCGTATGCTGTCGAACTCGGTGATTGCCGCGGGCATTGCGTCGGCGTACCTCACCGTTCTCGTGCTTCATCTCAATCCGTCGATCCCCGTCGACCCCGCGACGTTGTTCCAGCTTGGCATCGTGTTCGGCATCGCCTACGGCGCCAATCTGACCGTTGCGTTCTACGCGTTGATCGTGATGCGCCAGATTCTCGCGGTCGAAGTGTTGTCGCCGGGATGGTTGAGCGTGCGGCTGCTGTCCTGGCTGTGCACGATCGCGGCAGCGGCAGCGGCCGCGTTGATGTGGCTCAACCTGCGCGGCTTCGGCGACATGCTCGACCCGGTGACGCGCCAGCGCATGCTGGCGGGGTCGGCGCTCGTCACTGCTGCGGCGATCGTGTTCATGGCGATCGGGCTGGCCCATCTGGGCCGCCGCGGCGGCCGGCTCAGCGCCGTGATTCTGTCGGCGGCCATGCTGGTGTCGGTTGTTGCGCCGGTGCTCGCGCGCGGCCCCGCCCGGCAACCGCAAGGTGCAGCGCGCGCCATCGGCACTGTTGTCGATGCGCCGCCGGCTGACGATGCGCGCGTGCGCCTGCTGATGCTCGACGGCGCTTCACTGGACGTGATCACGCCGGCGATCGCGGAAGGGCGGCTGCCGAACATCGCGCGGATTTTCGATCGCGGCGCGGTGCTGCATCTGGCGACGCTGCGGCCGACGCAGGCCGAGCCGGTATGGAGCGCGATTGCGACTGGCCGCTACCCGATCTACAACGGCGTGCGCTCGGCGGTGATCTACCGCGCGCTCGGCGGCACCCCGATTCAGCTGCTGCCCGATTATTGCTACATGCAGGCGCTCGTCGCCCTTGGTTTCCTGACGGAGGAGCCGCAGACGGCGACCGACCTCCTGGCGCGGCCGATCTGGAGCATCCTCAGCGATCGCGGTCAGACGGTCGGCGTCATCGGCTGGCCGCTGACGCAGCCGGCGCCGGTCGTCAACGGCTTCGCGGTCAGCGACGAATTTCACCGGCTGCCCGAAACCGACCTGAGCCTGGACAGCTCGCCGGCGTTGTGGCCAAGCGGGCTGCTCGATCTGATTCGCAGCGCGATGCAGTCGCCGCCGACGCCGGATCCGGTGTCGCTGGTCACCGCGATGGGCGCGCCGCAGCCGATCAACGACTACGACGTGCGCACCGATCAAGCGCCGATTCTGGCGGACCGTGTGCACCTGCAGCTGCTGCGCGCGCTCGAGTCGACCGCGCCACGCCTGCTGGCCGTGCGATTTCCCGGCATCGACGCCGTCGGACACCGCTTCCTTCGCTATGCCGATCCGTCGGCGTTCGGCGATGTCTCCGAACGCGAGCGGCAGCAATTCGGCGCCGTTCTCAGCCAGTATTACGGGTTCGTCGACACCCTGATTGGGCGCGAGCTCGATCAGCTCGGCGCCAACGATCTGCTGCTGGTCGTCTCGGGGTTTGGCATGGAGCCGCTCACTCCCTTCAAGCGCGTGCTCGAGATCGTCGCCGGCAACAGCCAGATCAGCGGCACTCACGAACGGGCACCCGATGGATTTGTGCTGGCGTATGGCGCGGCGGTGGCAGCCGGCCGCCCGTCGCGGGCATCGGTGGTCGACCTGGCGCCGACTATTCTGTATTTCCTCGGGTTGCCGGTCGGCCGCGATATGGACGGTTTCGCCCGTACGGATCTGTTCAAGCCGTCGTTTACGAGCGCCAAGCCGGTGACGTACATCCCGTCGTACGGACGCTAATCACCTGGTGATCTGATGATCTCGTGATCTCGTGATATGCCAACTGGTGATCTGGTGATCTGGTGATCTGCGAGCCGGCGGTCCGGGCGATCTGGTGATCTGAAGATCCCGCGATATGGCCATCTGTCGAAGTAGTGATTTCGCGATCCGATCGCGGATAATGCTGGCGCTGTCATGATCGTCAATTGCGTCGCCTATGACCGCGGGCAGAAGCTCTCCGACATCTCGTTGACCGACGTGCGCTCGCATTTGTCACGCCCGGACTGTTTCGTCTGGGTCGCGCTCAAGGATCCCGAGCCTGGTGAGCTGGCGGCGCTGCAGGAGGAGTTTTCGCTGCACGAGCTCGCGGTCGAAGACGCCCAGAAAGGCCATCAGCGTCCGAAGATCGAAGAGTACGGCTCGTCGCTGTTCGTCGTCATGCAGCTGCTCGAGCACCGAGGCGACGAGTTGCACAAAGGCGAAGTTGCGATTTTCGTGGGGCCGCAGTACATCGTCTCGGTACGCCGAGACGCGCAGCTGGGTTTCGCCGACGTGCGGCGCCGGTGCGAGCAGGAGCCGGAACTGCTGCGGCATGGTCCCGCCTATGTGCTGTACACGCTGATGGACAGCGTCGTCGATCGCTACTTTCCGGTGATCAGCACGCTGACGGCGCAGATCGAGGAGATCGAGGAACGGATCTTCTCCGGGCAGACGACGAAGACGCAAATCGAAGCACTCTACTCGTTGAAGCGTCAGCTGATGACGCTCGATCACGCGACGCAGCCCCTCCTCGAAGTGACCGGCAAACTGCACGGCGGCCGCGTCCCGCCGATCTGCACCGGTCTCCAGGACTACTTTCGCGACGTGCAGGACCACCTGCTGCGGCTGAAGCAGTCGATCGACAACCTCCGCGACATGGTGACGACGGCCATCTCGGTCAACCTGTCCTTGATCACCATCCAGGAAAACGAAGTGACCAAGCGCCTCGCGGCGTATGCGGCGCTCGTCGCCGTGCCGACGATGGTCGCAGGGGTCTACGGCATGAATTTTTCGAACATGCCGGAGCTGCAGTGGACGTACGGCTACCCCGCCGCACTTGCGGTGATGATCGGCATCGATCTGTATCTGGTTTATCGCTTCAAGAAGGCGAAGTGGATGTGAGTCTCTGCTTCGCGAGCGCCCGTGAATTGGCGGCGCAGATCCGGGCGCGGAAAGTGTCGGCGCGAGAATTGATGGCCGCCAGCCTCGCGCAGATACGAAAGCTCAATCCACAGCTGAACGCGATCGTCGCACAGCTCGATGACGATGCCTGCATGGCGCTGGCCGATCAGGCCGATCGCGTCGTTGCCGCCGGCCGGCCGACCGGCCCGCTGCACGGGCTGCCGACAGCATTCAAGGATCTCGAAGCGGCGGTCGGCTTTCCGCAGACCAAAGGGTCGACGGTCTTCAAGGACTTCAGGCCCGACGCCGACTCCGTGATCGTCGAGCGCGTACGTCGGGCGGGTGCGATTCCGATCGGCAAGACCAACGTCCCGGAATTCGGCATGGGTTCACAGACGTACAACCGGGTCTATGGCACGACCGTCAATCCGTACGACCCGACCAAGACAGCCGGTGGATCGAGCGGCGGCGCGGCGGTCGCCGTGGCGACCGGAATGTTGCCGATTGCGGACGGCGGCGATCTTGGCGGGTCGCTGCGCAATCCCGCGAATTTCAACAACATCGTGGCGCTGCGCCCGAGTGTCGGGCTCGTCCCGATCGCGCCGGCGCCCCTGCCGTTCGTTGGTGTATCGACCAAAGGCATGCTGGCGCGATCGGTCTCCGACGTGGCCTTTGGCTTGAGCGTAGTCGCCGGCGCCGATCCTCGCGATCCCCAGTCGTACGCGTCGAACGCGGCGGCGTTTGCCGCGCCGCTCGATCGCGACTGGCGCGGCACACGGATCGCCTGGTCGCTCGATCTCGGCGGCTTGCCGGTCGATCGACGGGTGCTCACTGTGCTCGCGCAGCAGCGTCGCGCCTTCGAGGATCTCGGCTGCATTGTCGAGGACGCATGCCCTGATTTGCGCATGGCCGACGAGATTTTCCTGACGCTCCGACGCTGGGCGAGCTGGCACACGCACAAAGATCTGCTGAAGGCGCACCGCTCGCAGCTCAAGCCCGAAGCCATTTCGGAAATCGAACAGGGAGGGCGATTGACGGGCGACGACATCGGACGCGCGCTTGTCGAGCAGGGTCGATTACTGGATCGGCTTCGCCGATTTCATCAGCAGTACGACTTTCTGGTCTGCGCGGTCAATCAGGTGCCGCCGTTCGACGCCGCAGAGCCGTGGCCGACATCGATCGAAGGCGTGGTCATGGACGATTACGTATCCTGGATGAAGTCGGCGTACTGGATTTCGGCGACGTGTTGCCCCTCGATTTCGGTTCCCGCCGGTTTCACCGACGCCGGACTGCCGGTCGGCGTGCAAATCGTCGGACGTTATCGCGACGATCTGGAGCTCCTGCAGTTCGCCCACGCTTTTGAACGCGCGACAGAATTCGGGAAGCGCCGGCCGCCGAACACCTGAAAACGTCGCGCCGAACCGGCGTGCTATAATTGCGCAGTCTCTTTAAACGCGGAACCGAGAGTCCGCAAAGAGGTAATAGATGCCGGTAGTCATGGACGCGGAGCGCATATCACGCGCGCTCACGCGCATCGCGCACGAAATCCTCGAACACAATCGCGGCCTTTCCGATCTGGCGCTCGTCGGCGTGCGCAGCCGCGGTGTGCCGATCGCGCACCGGATTGCCGAGGACCTGAAAAAAATCACCAGCCACGAACTACCGGTCGGCGCCCTCGACATCACGCTGTATCGCGACGACCTGATGGGTGCGTCGGTTGGTGTCGCTCCGCTGGTACGGAAAACGGAGATTCCATTCTCCATCGACGGCCGCACCATCGTGCTGGTCGACGACGTGCTGTACACCGGCAGGACCACCCGCGCGGCGCTTGACGCGCTGACCGACTTCGGCCGGCCGAAATCGATCCAACTCGTCGTGTTGGTTGATCGCGGCCATCGCGAGCTGCCGATCAAGGCGGACTACGTCGGCAAGAACGTTCCCACCTCGCGGCAGGAGAGCGTGCAGGTCCGGCTGCGCGAGCTTGACGGCGCCGACGAAGTGCTCTTGCAGGGAAAGGAGTAGCCGCATGGATGTTGCAGCCCACAGCGCTGCGTCTCCCGAGACGGCCGCCACGCCGCCGCTGACCGCGCTTCGGCAGAGACACCTGCTCGGCATTGCCGACCTCAGCGCCGAGGAGATTGTGCTGATCCTGGACACCGCGGAAGCGATGAAGGAGGTCGGGCAGCGCACCATCAAGAAGGTGCCGACGTTGCGCGGCCGAACGGTCATCAATCTGTTCTTCGAGCCCAGCACGCGCACGCGCACGTCCTTCGAAATCGCCGAGAAACGGCTCAGTGCCGACACGCTCAACGTCGCGATCGCATCGTCCAGCGTCGTCAAGGGTGAAACGCTGGTCGATACGGCGATGAACCTGGAGGCGATGGCGCCGAGCATGATCGTCCTGCGCCATGCGTCTTCAGGCGCCTGTCATCTGCTGGCGCGGATCTGCAAGGCCGCCATTGTCAACGCCGGCGATGGCATGCACGAACATCCGACGCAGGCATTGCTCGACGCGTTTACGATTCGAGAGCGCAAGAAGCGAATCAGCGGCTTGAAGATCGCCATCGTCGGCGATCTGCTGCACAGCCGCGTGCTGCGGTCGAATGTGCTGCTGCTGACGAAGCTGGGCGCCGAAGTGTGGGTGTGCGCGCCGGCGACGTTGATCCCGCCCGGGATGCGGCAGATGGGCGTGCGCGTCACCACCCGCGTCGACGAGGCCGTCGACAATGCCGACGTGATCATGATGCTGCGCATCCAGCTGGAACGGATGCAGGGCGGCTACTTTCCGTCGCTGCGGGAATACTTCACGACGTTCGGGATGACCGAAGCGCGGGTCAGGCGCGCCAAACCGGATGCGATCATCATGCATCCGGGTCCGATCAACCGCGGCGTCGAAATCGCGTCCGAAGTGGCCGACGGTGCGGCCTCTGTGATTCTCGATCAGGTCGCGAACGGCGTGGCCGTTCGCATGGCGGTTTTGTATCTCCTGGGCCACAGATTAAACACAGATTGAACACAGATTACTTGCTTGGTCGTACACGGAACAGATGGAAAAACTTCTCCTAAAAGGCGGCCACGTTGTCGATCCTGCAACCGGCAGGAATGGGACGTTTGACGTCCTGATTGAAGGCGATCGCATCGCCGACGTTGGCACGAATCTCCAGGCTGGCGACGCAAAGGTGTTGAACGTTCCGAAAGGCCTGGTGGTATGCCCGGGTTTCATCGACATGCACGTTCATCTTCGCGAACCTGGCCAGGAGCACAAAGAGACGGTGGCCTCGGGTGTTGCGGCCGCCGTCGCCGGAGGATTCACCGCCGTCGCGTGCATGCCGAATACCAGGCCGGTCAACGACAACGCCGGGGTCACGCAGCTGATCCTGCAGAAGGCGCGGGAGGCGAACCTGGCGCGCGTCTATCCGATCGGCGCCGTGTCGCGGGGGCAACAGGGTGAAGAGCTCGCCGACATCGCCGAGCTCAAGGAAGCCGGCTGTGTCGCGGTGACCGATGACGGCTTGCCGGTCGCGACAGCGATCCTCGCGCGGCGCGCGCTCGAATACACCAGCATGTTCGAGATGCCGATGATTGAGCACTGTGAGGAGCAGACGCTGAAGGGCGATGGCGTCGCGCACGAGGGAGCGGTCGCTGCTTCCCTGGGTCTGCGCGGCATTCCCGGTGTGGCAGAGGCGATCACGGCTGGTCGTGACATTCTGCTTGCCGAGCTGACCGGCGGCCACGTCCATATCGCGCACATGAGCGCGTGGACGACGATCGAGGCGGTGCGCCAGGGGAAGAGCCGCGGTGTCAAGGTGACGTGCGAGGTGTGCCCGCATCACTTCACGCTGACCGACGATTTGCTGGCGGCGCCGATCGCCTACGACACCAACACCAAGATGAATCCGCCGCTGCGCGAAGCGAAGGATCGTGACGCCATGATTGCGGGAATCGTCGACGGCACGGTGGATGTCATCGCGACGGATCATGCGCCGCACCATTACGACGAGAAGAACGTCGAGTTCGACCGGGCGCCGTTTGGGATCGTCGGCCTGGAGACGGCCGTTTCGATCACTCTCGACAAGCTCGTTCACGGCGGATTGATCGACCTGACCCGCATGGTGGAGCTGATGTCGGTCAACCCGGCGAAGATCCTGCGCGTGCCCGGCGGCACGCTTGCGCCAGGATCGCCAGCGGACATTACGATTCTCGCGCCGGAGCTCGCCGTGACCATCGATCGCACCAGGCTGGTCAGCAAATCGAAGAACACTCCGTATCACGGCTGGTCCTTCAAGGGTGGCGTCGCGGCGACCCTCGTTGGCGGCCGCATCGTCTACGCCAATCCGGCCGTGCCGATGCAATGACACAGGCCACTCGTGGATGACGTGCGCAATACCGGAGCCACATTGATGACATGCGCGGGTCTCGTCAAGGCCGCCGGCGGCATTCTGATTGGGACCATGCAGATCATCGACCGGTGCGAGGCGTGCGTCAGTCTCGAGGTGCCCAGCGTATCGTTCGTCGAATACAACGCGCCGCCGAATTACCCGGCCGCCTCCTGCCCGATGTGCGCGGCGCATGCCCCGATCACGAGCCTCTAAGCCGCCGATTCGCGCGGCGCTCGACCGCCTGTACGCGGAGTTCAACGCGCGCGAGTCCGTAGCGGACCCGGTCTGGCACGTGCGACGGTACTTCGCCGCCGCGGACCAGGAAGTCGTCGGGTTGATCGCATCCGCGCTGGCATTTGGGCGCGTGCAAAGCGTCCTCAATTCGATCGAAGGGATGCTGCGCGTCATGGGCCCCTCACCTGCGGCGTTTGCACGTCAGTTCAATCCTGCGCGCGACCGCGAGGTGTTCGGACATCTCGTGCACCGCTGGACCAACGGCGCCGACTTTGCTGCGCTGGTGTGGATCATCCATCAGATGCTCGAGCGGTCGGGATCGATCGAGAATTTCTTTGTCGAAGGCCTCGCACCGGATGCCATTGACGTCGGCGCGGCTCTGGAATCGTTCTCGAGCCGCGCCCTGGGGCTCGACGTGGCGCGCGTCTACGGACGACGCCGGCAGAAACCGGGAGTTGCGTATTTTTTCTCGCGACCATCATCGGGCGGCGCGTGCAAGCGGCTGAACCTGTTCCTGCGCTGGATGGTGCGGTCCGACAGCGTCGATCTCGGCATCTGGACGAAGGTGCGTCCCGCACAACTGATTGTTCCGCTCGACACGCATGTGATTCGCCTGGGCCGATGCCTGCAGCTCACCACACTGAAGAGTCCAGGCTGGCGGATGGCCGCCGACATCACGGCTTCCCTGCGTGCGATTGACCCGGTCGATCCCGTCAAGTTCGATTTCTCGATCTGCCACGTCGGGATGATGAACGCCTGCGGTTACGGCAAGAAAGCCGGTGACTCCGCCTGCCCGTTCAAGGGATGGTGCCGCCCGTGATTGACCTCGGCCGGCGGCGGTTGCCGACGGAAATTCAGCTGCGTTATATTCGAAGAGGATAACTTTCGGTCGCGCGAGGAGTCTTTCAAAGGAGGTCTGACTGCCATGCGCCGGGCGATTGCGATTCTGCTGTTTTCGGTATCCATTCTGTTCTCCATAGTTCCAGGTCACGCTCAGGGCCGGAGTAGCACCCAGCAACCCGCGGCGACGTTCAGGGCGGACGTCAACCTTGTCGAGGTCCACGCGGTGGTCACGAACGCGCGCGGCGAGTTCGTGCAGGGGTTGACCAGGGACGATTTCGAAATTTACGAATCAGGCAAGCTGCAACGGCCCACGGTCTTCCACGTCGTCGATGCGCCGCGTTCACCACGCCTGGCGGCTGGCATCAGTCCGGCGATCGAGCCGGACGTGCGCGTGGCGACGCCGTTTACGGGACGCCTGTTCGTCATCGTGCTCGACGACCTGCACACCGCAACGCTCCGCTCACAATCCGTCAAACGCGCCGCCCGTCAGTTCGTCGAACGCCACATCGGTCCCGATGATCTGGCCGCGGTGATTCACACGAGCGGTCGAACCGACGCGGCGCAGGAGTTAACGCCGAGCCGCAGGCTGCTGCTTGCGGCCGTCGACAAGTTCCAGGGACAGAAGCTGCCGTCGCTCACCGGCGAGCGGCTTGCCGTTCATCTCAACGATCGCGACCTCGAGCGCGCGGCGGCGAGCTCGAACAGCGACGGCGGATCGTCGACCTCTCCGAGCACACAGCGCGCGGACGATCCGCGCGACGCCGAACGGGGGATGAACGCGCAGCGCGCGTTGGGCGCGATCAAGAACGTGGCGCAGTGGATGTCGGGAGCGCCCGGCCAACGCAAGGCGCTGGTATTGTTCAGCGAAGGCATCGAGTACGACATTTACGACGTCTTCAACAATCGCCATGCGACGAGCATCGTGGCTGACGCGCGCGATGCGATTGCCGCAGCCCAGCGCGCCAACGTCACCGTGTATGCGATCGACCCGCGCGGCCTGACGCAGCTTGGCGACGAGGCGATCGCCATCCAGAGCCTGTCTGACGACCCGAACGTGGACTACGGCACGTCACGGGGATTCAACAACGAGCTGTTGATGGCCCAGGAGAGCCTGATCTCGCTCGCTGAAGAAACCGGCGGTTTCGCGATCGTTCGGACCAACGATATTGCCGGTGGTTTGACTCGCGTCGAACATGACACCAGCCGCTACTACGTCCTGGGTTACGTCTCCGACACGACGGCGTCTCCGGGTAAGTTCCGAAAGATCGAGGTCAAGGTCAAACGGCCTGAACTCAAGGTGCGCGCGCGCCGCGGCTACGTACCGGCGGATTTGAAGTCGGCACGCCGGGGCGCCGAAGTCAAAGCCGGCACGTCGCCGGCTCTGGCCGCCGCGTTGAACCATCCCGTGCCGGTCGGTGACGTGCCGCTGCGGGTGTGGGCGGCGCCGTTCAAAGGCGCGGGCAAGGCGGCATCCGTCGTCCTCGCGATCGAGACCGATGGCGCGTCGTTGAAGTACCAGGAGCGTGATGGCCGGTTCCTCGAAGATCTGGAGCTGTCGATTGTGGCCGCCGATCACGACGGCAAGGTCCGCGGTTCGGATCGGCAGACCATGAACCTGAAGCTGAAGCCGGAGACGCATCAGATCATGATGACCGGCGGCGGCGTGCGGATGCTGTCGCGCATCGAGCTGCCGCCCGCACGTTATCAGCTGCGCGTCGGCCTGCACGAATCGAACGGCGGCGCGGTTGGCAGCGTGCCAATCGATCTGGAGGTCCCCGACTATTCGAAAACGCCGTTCGAAATGAGCGGCCTGGTCGTGACATCGACGACGGCGCCGCGGCTGGTTACCGCCAAGCCGGATCCGGTGTTGAAGGAGGTCCTGCCATTGCCGCCCGTTGCGACGCGGACGTTCCAGGGCTTTGAGACGCTCTCCGTGTTCGCTGAGATCTACGA
The DNA here is from genome assembly GCA_035626435.1 of Vicinamibacterales bacterium. Taxonomy (GTDB): domain Bacteria; phylum Acidobacteriota; class Vicinamibacteria; order Vicinamibacterales; family UBA2999; genus 12-FULL-67-14b. Next base: position 44,245 of record DASPNQ010000135.1, on the reverse strand, counting down.
CCGGACCGCGCCAACCGCTCACGACGTCGACGTCACACTGACGGTGCGGTCCACGGGCAGCGACACTGCTGTGTTTACGAGCCGGGATAGCCGCACCATCGACGCCGGGGGCGGGGCGCGGACGGCGGGCTACAAAGCCGACGTGCCGTTGAAAGATCTCGCTGAAGGGGATTACGTACTGCGCGTCGAGGCGACGTCGCGTGCGGGTGGCGCGACGGCGTCGCGCGAGATTCCGTTCACGGTTCGCTCCGTCAGTCCGACTCGCTGATGGTGTCGACAGCCGGGGTCCGCTTCCATGACGGCGGCCCCGGCGCCTCTTCGCGCAACGGGGTTCCTGCTGAAAGGTGCCGGTTGGTGTAATCTGGCGGCACTTCTGATCAGTGTTTCCCGCCGCATAACGCGCACGTTCGACGCCGTGTCGTGACAGGCCGCGCGATTCACGTCCTCGGAGCGGGTCCGGCCGGCGCGGCGGCATCGCTATTGCTCGCCTCGTGGGGCCATCCGGTGCGGCTGTTCGCGAAAACCGCGACCGCACATCCTCTGGCCGTTTCGCTTCCTCCCAGCTGCGGCAAGTTGTTCGAGGTGCTTGGCGTCAGCGACGCCGTCGAACGCCGCGGTTTCCTTCGGTCTACCGGTAACACGGTGTGGTGGGGCAGCGAGACCGCGCGGGTCGAATCGTTCGGCGAGCCGCACCGCGGATGGCACGTCGAAGTACAGCAGCTGTCCGCCGTCCTGATGGATCGCGCCGTTGCCTCGGGTGTCGCGGTCGTGACCTCCGCTCCAGACGATGGCGGCGTGATGACGATTGATTGCACGGGCCGGGCCGGTGTGCTGGCGAAGGCGCACGATGTTCGCGAGCCTGTGCAGGGCCCGCGAACCATCGCGTTGGTCGGCGAATGGCGCCGCGACGAGCGGTGGCCGATACCGGACGACACGCACACGTTGATTGAATCCTACGACGCCGGGTGGGCGTGGTCAGTGCCGATCGCGGCCGGCCGGCGGCACATCTCAACGATGATCGACCCGCAGCGATCGCAATTGCATCGCGGCGGCTCGGCAAAAGAGGTCTACCTCGCGGAGATTCGCAAGACGCGAGTCTTTCGCTCGCTCACCGAAACCGCCACGCTGATCGACGGTCCATGGGGCTGGGACGCCTCGCCGTACCACTCGCGTTCGTATTCCGGAGACAATTGGCTGCTGGCTGGAGACGCCGGATCCTTCATCGATCCGTTGTCGTCCGCCGGCGTCAAGAAGGCGCTCGCCTCGGCCTGGTTGGCCGCGATCGTCGTGAATACGTGCGTCACGACGCCGGCGATGCGCTCGCACGCACTGGCGTTTTTCTCTCGGCGTGAGCGTGAGATCGCCTCCCACCACGATCGCGAGAGCAAGCGTTTCCTGACGCATGCGGCGTCGCAACATCCCTACCCCTTCTGGGCCGAACGTGTGGACGCCGCTCCAAACGACGATGCAACCGCCATCCGACGAGCGTTCGCGCGACTGAAAGAGTCGGATGCGCTGCAGTCGATCAAAGGACCCAACGCGCGACTCGAGCCGGCACCCTGCATCCGCGGACGACAGATCGTCCTCGAGCCCCACCTGACGGGGCCCTTGGAGGGCGCCCCGATCCGCTATGTGGCCGGCGTCGATGTTGTCGCGCTGGTGGATTTGGCACCTCAGGAGCATTCGGTGCCGCGGCTTTATGAGACCTATTGCCGGGTCCACGGGACGACGCGGCTGGATGACTTTCTGACCGCGCTGTCGACGGCGTTCGCGAACGGATGGCTTGTGTCAGAATGACGGCCGCAGAAAGACTGACACGGAGTCGTGCCAGGCACAGAACACACTATGGCTCACAAGGCTTTCCTTGCTTCGACGCTGTGTTTCGCGTTTGCCGTCGTGCTCGCCGCGCAGGCGCCTCAGCCAACCGCGGCACCCACCGCCAAGCCGGAAGAAGGCATCGCGATCACGGACGCGACCGTGCAAAAAGCGTGCGGTTCGTGTCATCGCCCTGACGACAAGGGGCAGATGTCGCGCATCTCGTTTCAGCGCAATACGCCGGAGGGGTGGCAGGTCCAAATTCAACGGATGGCCGCTCTCAACGGCCTGAGCATTGCCCCCGAGACGGCTCGTCAGGTGGTCAAGTACCTGTCGAATCATCTCGGCCTTGCGCCAGAGGAGGCCAAGCCAGCAGCGTGGGAGGCCGAACGCCGCCTGATCGATTTCAAGTACACCGCCAACGCCGATGCCGAAGGCACCTGCAACAAGTGCCATTCACTCGGTCGCGTCATTTCGCAGCGGCGCACCAGGAGCGAATGGGAACTGCTGATCGCCATGCATCGCGGGTGGTATCCGCTGGTCGACAACCAGGCATTCCGCCGCACCGGACCGCCACCGCGCGATCCCACTCCGGATGGACGGCCGCCCGACACGCGCCATCCCATCGAGAAAGCGGTTGAACATCTGGCCCGCACGTTCCCTCTGAAGACGCCAGAGTGGGCGGCGTGGTCTGCGAACATGCGGCCGGCGCGTCTCGATGGGACCTGGGCGCTCAGCGGGTGGGAGCTTGGCAAGGGCCCCGTGTACGGGCGCGTCACCATCACCGCCGATCCGTCGGCGCCGGACGAATTCACGACGTCAACCACTTACCGTGTGGCCCGTACGGGAGAAAGCGTCACGCGCACGGGGCGTTCGATTGTCTACACCGGCTTTCAATGGCGCGGGCGATCGTCGACACAGGCACCCGATTCGTCGCTGCGCGAAGTGATGATGGTCGATCGCGAGTGGCGATCGATGGAAGGCCGCTGGTTCACCGGCGGCTACGACGAGCTCGGCATCGACGTGAAGCTCGAACGCATCGGCACTGACACGCGGGTGCTCGGCACCGATCGCACGGCACTGCGGCAGGGCTCGACCGGACAGGAGATTCGCATCTACGGCGCCAACTTTGGACAAACCATGCGTGCCGGCGATATCGATCTCGGCCCCGGCATCACGGTCACTCGCGTTGTCAGCGTCACCGGCGATACGGCGACGGTCGCGGTCGACGTTGCGGCCAACGCCGCGATTGGCGCGCGCGACGTGTTCGTCGCGGGCGCGTCACGTCCCAAGGCGCTGGCGGTCTACGACAAGATCGACAGCATCAAGGTCAAGCCCGATTGGGCGATGGCGCGTGTCGGCGGCGACACCTTCCCCAAGATGCTTGCCCAATTCGAAGCCTGGGCGTACAGCAACGGCGCCGACGGCAAGCCGGACTCGCCCGACGACGTGGAGCTGGGCCTCGTTGATGCGGCGTGGTCGATGGAAGAGTACGCGGCGATTTACAACGACGACGACATCAAGTTCGTCGGGTCATTGAACGAGGCGACCGGACGCTTCACTCCAAACGTCGACGGTCCCAATCCCAAGCGCAGCGGCGAGCGCAACAACATCGGCGACGTCTGGGTGGTCGCGAAATATCAGGGCGAGCCGGTCGACGGCAAACCGGCGCCCGTTCTCCGCGCGCGCGGCCATCTGCTGGTCACCGTGCCTCTGTACATGCGCTTCGAGCCGTTGGGTGGACGATGACCCGCATCGGACTGCGTGAATTTCACCCATTCGAAGCGGCCGGGCGCAGGTTCCTGTATCTCGTGCCCAGCGCCGCCGTGTTCGCGCTCGACGAATGCTCGATGGCCGTACTCGATCAGCTCGCGTCCGGCCCGCGCCCGGTTGATGACGTCACTGACGGACTGTCGGCGCGGTTCGCACGGGCGGACGTGATTGAAGCGATTGGCGAGCTGCACAGAGCGCGGGCGCTCGGCGCCACGCAAGGAGACGCCGGACCGGCGCCGGAACCGCAGCCGAAGATCATCCCGCTGTCGCCAGTGCCGCTGCAGACACTGGTGGTGAACGTCACCAATCAGTGCAATTTGAGCTGCACCTATTGCTACGAGTACGGCGAAGACAAGATCGTCGATACGGAGAACGGCAAGCAGCCGAAGTTCATGAGCGAGGCGACCGCCCGCGACGCCGTCGAATTCGCGCTGCGTGAGTCCCGCGACAACCCGCGCGCGCACATCACGTTCTTTGGCGGCGAGACACTGATGAACTTTGCGGTGCTCAAGTCGACGATTGGCTATGCGCGCCGGCGAGCTGCCGAGCTCGGCAAGGACATCGACTTCAGCCTCACGACCAACGCCACGCTGTTGCGCCCCGATGTCATCGAGTTTCTTGCCGACGAGCGCGTCGGCGTGACGATTTCGATTGATGGCCCGGAGGAGATGCAGGACAAATTCCGCGTTTTCAATAACGGCACCGGTAGCTATGCGGTTGCCGCACCCAAGATCAAGGCGCTGTTGGCCCGCCACCGGTCGCGGCCGATCGGCGCGCGGGTGACATTGACGCGACAGACGCTCGACGTCGGGCGGATTTACCGGCACCTCACCGAGGAGCTGGGATTCTGGGAAGTCGGTTTCGCGCCGGTGACCACCGCTCCAGGGCGCGACTACGCGATTACTGACGGCGGCTTCGATCACCTCCTGGCGCAATTCCGCGCGCTCGCTCACGAGTACCTCGAAGCGTCGCTGCAGGGACGCCATCATGGTTTCTCGAACGTTCGCGAGACGCTGCAGGAACTGCATCACGGTCACGCCAAGGCCTACCCGTGCGGCGCCGGATTGGGCCTGATGGGCGTCTCAACGGATGGCGACGTCGCGTTATGCCATCGGTTCGCCGGTTCGGCGGATCACAAATTGGGCAGCGTACGCGACGGCGTCTCGTGGGCAACGCAGCAGGCATTCCTCGATACGCATCATGTCTTCAGCAAGACGGACTGCACGACGTGCTGGGCGAGGCCGATCTGCGCCGGCGGCTGTTACCACGAGGCTCACACGCGGTACGGATCGACCACGCGGCCGAACCTGCATTACTGCGAGTGGATTCGCGGCTGGACCCATACCTGTCTCGAAATCTACGGCGAACTCGCCGAGCGCAATCCCGAGTTCCTTCGCCAGTTTGACGATGAAGACGTTCCGGAGAAAGTCTCATGAAGCATCTGACACCGGTGAACCGCAAGGCGGCGCGCGTCAGGGAGGTCACCAAAGATGTCGTGGCGCTGCAGCAGGGCGGTCCGCCGCAGCAACCCGAGCCGCCGCACATTCCGCACGGCTGCTCGCTGGTATTCGCGCCCGGCTGGGAGGCCGATCGCAACGGCGGCACCGCCGGACTGTGCCAGCCGGTCGAGCGCGATCTGTTCGACTGCCACATGGGCTGCTTCTGGCCCGCCCAGGTGCCCGATCAGTTGAATCACGCGCCTGACTGGACCGCCAAGTGCGCCGCGGCGCAAAAGGACTGGCGCAAGATCGACTTGGTCTTCCCTTCGGACGAGAAGAAAAAGTGAGGGCCGTCGTTGTTGCGATCGCGCTGCTCGCGGCATCGGCTCGCGGTGGCGCGCAGAAACCGACTCCGCTGTCACCGGCCGGCGGCGATCAGCTGATGTACATCGGCACCTACGCCGGTTCGATTCAGATCTTCGACGAGGCCACGGAGAAGCTCGCCGGCGAAATCAAACTCAAGACCGGCATTCCACGCTCGCTGACGCTCTCGCAATCGCGCGCGAAGTTCTACGTGCTCGATGCCACGCTCGAGAAGATCGAAGTCGTCGACATCGCCACGCGCGCCTCGGTGTCGACATTCACGCTCAGCGAAGGCAAGAAGCAGGTGCGCATCCGCGGCCTGCAGGTCGACCCGCTCGAGCGGTTCCTGATCCTGTTGACCAGATCGGCGGAGAAGAAGATCGATCGGTGGGAGATCGGCGACATCACCATTCAGTTGTACGACTTGACGCAGCAGAAAGTGACGCGCACCATCCCGTGGCCGCGCGGCGAAGAGCGCGAGTTCTTCAACATCCGGTTCTCGCCAGACGGCAAGCTGCTGTATTTCTTCGGCGAAGACGTGTTGATCCTCGAAACCACCAACTTCACTGAAGTCGACACCTGGCCGTTGAGCCGGCCGATCGAGCCGGGTCTCGGCAGGATCAGTTTCGGCGCGGTCGACGATTTCAATGACGATCCGGGGTTCTTTACGGGACTGTTCACCACGCAGGATCCGATTCAGAACCGGCGCATCATGAATCTTGGCCGCGTCGACCTCGTCGCCAAGAGCATCGACTTGACGCCGATCGGTCCCGCTGAAGGTGTCGGTTTCGCGATGTCTCCCGACCGGCGGCGCGGATATGGCTTGATGCAGCAGATTGGCCGCTACGAATTCTGGGCGTTCGATCTCGCCCAGCGGAAACTGCTCGGCCGCACCCCCTTCGAGGGCCGTCCACGCATGGCGCTACGGGTGTCGTCGAACGGGCGTTTGCTCTACATCTTCCAGGCCGGCGCGACCATCGACGTCTACGACGCGTCGAGCTACAAGCATCTGCGGACTATCCAGATGAACGCCGACCAGACGACGAACCTGTTCATCCTGCCAAGGGCCCAGGCGCCGCCGGCACGCCAGGCACCCAAGGCACCCTAGCCGCCAGGCACACACCGCAGCCAGGCCGACTCATGGATCGCCGCCCGTTCGCCTACTTGTTGCCGTACTGGCGGCGGCTCGCCCTCGTTCTCGCGATCAGCCTGATTAGCACTGCGACCACGCTGATCATTCCGTACCTCTCGAAGGATCTCATCGACACCGCGCTGGTCGGCCGCGACCTCGGCGCGTTGCGCCGCATCGTCGGATGGTTTATCGCGCTCGGCGTACTCGGGTTCTTTCTGAACGTCATCAGCGGCCTTCGCTATACGCGCGTCTCCGCCGAGATCCTGTTCGACATGCGTCTTGCGCTCTATGCGCATCTGCAGCGACTTTCGCCGCGCTTCTACGCGCGGACGCGGCTGGGCGACATCGTGTCGCGCTTGAACAACGACATCAGTGAGATCCAGCGTGTCGCCGCCGAAGCGGCGCTCGCATGGGTCGGCAACGTGCTGTTCCTGATTGGCAGCCTCGTGATGATGCTGTAGCTGGATTGGCGTCTTGCGCTCGTGGCACTGGCGCCGCTGCCGATCAGCCTGATCGCACTTGGTTTCTACCGCAGACGCCTTGAAAGCCGCGTCGCGGAGCTTCGCCAGCGTAGCTCCGACATCGGCAGCTTCCTGATTGAAACCCTGCAGGCGATGACGCTGGTCGTAGCGTCCAACGCACAACAGCGCGAGCAGCAGCGCTTTCGAAGCTTGAACGGTGCGTTCATCGAGGCGCTGATGCGGATGCAGCGCGTCACGTATTTTGCCGGCGGCCTGCCGGGAACCGTGCTGGCCATCGGCTCCGCCATTGCGTTTTTCTACGGCGGGTTACGCGTCATCGAGGGGACGCTCACGCTCGGGACCATGGGGGCGTTTCTCGCCTATCAGATGCGCGTGTTTGCGCCGGCGCAGGCGCTGATGGGCTTGTGGGCGAGCCTGACAACGGCGAAGGTGTCATGGCTGCGCGTGCTCGAGATCCTCGATGCGCCAGTCGACGTCGTCGAATCGGCGGCGGCGCGACCGATCGGGCGTGCGGCAGGCGAGTTGGTGTTCGATCGTGTCACGCTTGCGACCGACAGGCAGTCGCGTGTGCTCGACGAGGTGACATTCACCGCGCGTCCTGGACAGATCGTCGCCCTTGTCGGCGGCAGCGGCGTCGGCAAATCGACGATTGCCTACCTCGCGACGCGGCTGCTGGATCCGGATAGCGGCTCGGTACGGCTGGATGGCCAGGATTTGCGCGGCCTGAAGCTCGACGACGTTCGCCGGAACATCGTCCTCGTCGAGCAGGAGCCGACGTTGCTCTACGCGTCGATCGAGGAGAACATCCGCTACGTGCGCGCCAACGCCACCGCGGACGATGTGCGCCGGGCCGCCGACGCGGCCGGCATCAGTCGATTCATCGCCGGTCTTCCCCACGGTTTTGCCACGCTGGTCGGCGAACGCGGGCTCGCGGTTTCGGCCGGCGAGCGTCAGCGCATCGCCCTGGCGCGCGCCTTTCTCGCCGATCCTGCAGTGCTCGTGATGGACGAACCGACCGCAGCGCTCGACGCCGTCGCGCAACGCCAGATCATCGACGGCTCCCGCGCGGTGATGCGTGGCCGCACCACTATCCTGATCACGCATCGTCGAGAGGTGGCAATGGCGGCCGATCACGTAGTCGTGCTCGACGGCGCGCGCGTTGTCGACGCGGGCAGCCCCGCCGGCCTGGCCGAGCGGTCGGCGGCCTTCGCCACGCTGTTCGAGATCGATCGTCAATCACCGGTGGTGCGATGACCGGACAGCGGACCGTGCGCGTGGCCGTGATCGATAGCGGCGTGCACGCCTCACACCCGCACGTGGGCGGCGTGGCTGGCGGCGTCGGGATCGACGACAGCGGCGCGACTCATGAAGACTTCCTCGACCGCCTCGGCCACGGCACCGCGGTCACCGCTGCAATACTCGAGAAGGCGCCGAAAACAGAAATCGTCGCAATCAAAGTGTTCGACCGGGAACTCGCGGCGACCGGGGCGGCCCTGATCGCGGCTTGTCATCACGCGCGCGAGCGCGGCTGCGATCTCGTCAACATGAGCCTGGGAACGGTGAACGCCGAGTACGAGGCGAGCCTGATCGAGGCGATCGGTTCACTTCGCGAGTGCGGTGCCGTGGTGATCGCTGCCGGTGAGCAGGCGGGCATCCGTTGGCTTCCGGGCGCGCTGCCCGGCGCCTGGGCGGTGACGCTCGACTGGGGAATTCCGCGAGAGCAGTGCCGGCTCGATCGGCTCGGTGCCGGCGGCGCTGCGTTCCGCGCCTCGGGTTATCCGCGTCCGATACCGGGAGTGCCTGCGGTGCAGAACCTGCGCGGCGTCAGCTTCGCCGTGGCGAACGTGACCGGCATCGTCGCGAGCCTGATCGCGCGGCACGGCGGCGATCCAACGGCCGCCGTGACGCGGGCCTTCGAGAAAGGGTTTTTCACTTAATCGCGCCGGAGCGCGACCAGCGGATCGAGTTTCGTCGACCGCTTCGCCGGCACAAAGCAGGCGATTGCGGCCACCGCGGCGAGCAACAGCGTGATGCCGCCAATCGTGATCGGATCGCCGGCACGGTTCTGGACGAGCAGCTGGGTCTGCGAAAACAACGTGCCGACGCCAAACGCGCCGGCGACACCCAGCGTCAAGCCAATCGCGAGCTGCACAAACGATCGGCGCAGGAACAGCCACGCGACTTCGTTGCCCTGGGCGCCGAGCGCCATGCGGATGCCGATTTCCTGCGTCCGCTGCGACACCGCATACGCGGTGACCGCATACAAGCCGACCGCCGACAACGTCAGCGCGATCAGCGCAAAGATCGCGAACATGGTCCCGAAGATGCGGAACGGCCATCGCGCCTGCGCCAGCTGCGCATCCATGGTGCGGATGCCGAACAGCGGCAGATCCGGATCGATGGCGCGAACCTCCTCGCGAAGGATCGGCGTGATTTGATTCGGGTCGCCGGAAGTTCGGGCGATCAGGTTCATGAAGCCGCGCGGGTCGGTGCGGAACGGCAGATACGCGACCGGGTCCGGATCGGGCAATTGGAAATCACGCTGCCGCACGTTGGGCACAATGCCCACGACCGTGGCCGTCAGCGACAGCGGAATGCCGCCCTGGGGCGGTGCGCCGCCCTGCAGATCGATGCTCAGCGTGATGCGGCGGCCGATCGGATCCTCGTTGGGGAAGTGGAGCTGCGCGAAGCGCTGGTTGATGATCGCCGACTCGCGGCCGGTCATGCCGTCTTCGTCGGTGAAGTCGCGGCCGCGCTGCACCGGCAGGCCGAGCGTCGTGAAGTACCGCGGGTCGACGGTCAGCATCGTGACGTTCGGCGCCTGCTGCCCCTGATCGAGCGGCTTGCCGTCGATGACCATGCGCCGGAGGAATCCGCCCTGCAGCGGGATGTTGCTGCTCACCGTGACGCTCTCAATTCGCGGATTCGCCTTGAGCCGCTCCTGCAGGCGCTCGTAAAACGCCAGACGCTGCTCGAGCGACGGATACTTGCGTTCCGGCAACGCCAGCGCCGTGGTCAGCAGCTTCGAAGTGTCGATGCCGAGATCGAGGCGGTACATCGTCACGAAGTTGCGCATCATGAAGCCGGCGCCGGCCAGCAGGACGACGGTGAGCGTCAACTCGGCGACCATCAGCGCGCCGGTCCAGCGCCGCGCGCGAACGCCGGCCGATCCGGAACGGCCGCCTTCCTTCAGCACTTCGTTGACGTCGGTCTTCGAGACGTGCAGCGCGGGCGCGAGGCCGAAAATGATCCCCGTCAGCAGACAGATGCCGGCAAAAAACAAGAACACGGTGCCGTCCATCGTGAATTGGATCCAGTACGGGCGGCCGACATCCTGGGTGGCGCGATCGAAGAGCCGGATGCCAATCAGCGCGACGCCGAGACCGGCGATGCCGCTGATGCTGGCGAGCAGGACGCTCTCGATCAGCAACTGCCGGATGACGCGCCAGCGTGATGCGCCGAGCGAGACGCGGACGGAAATCTCCCGCGCGCGGTTGGTCGCGCGCGACAGCAGCAGGTTGGCGACGTTTGCGCATGCGATCAACAGCACGAACGCGACCGCGCCCATCAACGACAGGAACACGGTGCGGATCGGCCCGCCGTTCTGATACTGGTTGAAGGTTTGGACGCGGGCCTGGATGTCTTTGTTGGTGTCGGGATTCTGCGACTCGATGGTCCTGGAGATGTTGATCAGCTCGCTTTGCGCCTGTTCGCGGCTGACGCCCGGGGCGAGGCGCCCCCAGGTCTGAATGGTGCGTGCGTTCCGCTTCTGCTCCTCGAGACCGTTAATCTGATGGAGCGGCAGCCACACCTCGGTGTTGAACGGGAACTGGAAACCCTCCTCCATGACGCCGATGATCGTCGCCGGCACGTCGTTGATGCGCACGCTGCGCCCAATCACCGACGGATTGCTGCCGTAGCGGTTGGTCCAGACCTTGTGTGCGATGATCGCCACCGCGGGCGCGCCGCGCCGATCGTCGTCTGCGACGAAGTCGCGGCCGAGCACGACGCGCGCGCCAAGGACCGAGAAGGTGTTCGCGGAAATGTGCGAACCGTTGTAGCGCTCCGGCGGCTGCCCCTCGTCGCTGAGGTTCGCGGGGGTTCCATTAAAGGCGCCGAAGGCGTCGAAAGAGCGCGTATTCTCGCGCCAGTCGCGGTAATCGAGGTAGGACACGCCCATCGCGCGATTGCGCACGCGGTCGTACGAATCGATTGCCATCGTGCGATCGGGGTCGGCAATCGGCAGCCCGCGAATCAGCACGGCGTTGACGAACGTGAACACCGTCGCATTCACGCCAATGCCGAGCGCCAGCGCAACGGCGGCAACGAACGAGAACCACTTGTCCTTTAGAAGCAGGCGAGCGGCGAATCGAATGTCTTCCCAAAGACCCATGGCATCCCCTTTGAGGCAGGCTGGTGGACTTAGATCCCGTTACGGAGCGGAAGTTCCAGAAGTTCCGCTCGACGGCGCCGATTCGCGACCGTTGTACGATTCAGGAGTGACGATTCGCGTCGCGACGCTGGCTGACGCTGCGGTCCTGGCCGACCTCGCGCGCCGGACGTTCTACGACACGTTCGCAGCGACGAACGATCCCGCCGACATGGCGCTCTACCTGGCGCAGGCCTACGGTGTCGAGCAGCAGTCCAGGGAGCTTGGTGATCCGGCGATTACCACCCTGCTCGTCGAGCACGACGGCACGCCGGTCGCGTATGCGCAACTGCGCGACGACCACGTGCCGTCGTGCGTGACCGGCCCCGCGCCGGTGGAGCTGTGGCGGTTTTACCTCGATCGCGAATGGCATGGCCGCGGCATCGCGCAGCAACTGATGGAGCGCGTCAAGGACCACGCCCGCGAGCGCGGCGGCCGGACGCTGTGGCTTGGCGTGTGGGAGCGCAACGATCGAGCGCGGGCGTTCTATGCGAAATGTGGTTTCGTCGACGCCGGCGACCACATATTCTTGTTCGGCACGGATGCGCAGACCGATCGGGTGATGGTGACAGGTCTCTGACTCTATGAAGACACGCAGAATCGTCGGTCTGAGCATCGTCGCGACAGCGCTGATCTGGTTCCAGGTGGCGGGCTCGCTCGAATCGAGCCGGATCGATGCGCAACGCCAGCAAGCACTGGACACGCAGAGCAGCGGCGCGACGCGCGCGGGCGGTCAGGCGCCAGCGACGGCGCGGATCGACCGCGAGCGGTTGATGAACACGGTGCGAACACTCGCCGATCCGAAACTCGAGGGACGCGCTGCGGGCACACCGGGGGGGCTGGCGGCACGCGCCTGGGTCGTCGAGCGGTTCAAAGCGGCCGGGCTGCAACCGGTCTCAGGCGCCTACGTGCATCCATTTACGTACGCTCGCATGACGATGACCGGAAAAGAGGCCGGCGAGGGCGCCAACGTGCTCGGGATGTGCGTCGGCCGCGATCCGAAGCTGCCGTACTTCGTCATATCCGCGCATTACGATCACGTCGGCATCAGAGACGGGCAGATTCACCCGGGCGCCGACGATAACGCCTCGGGTGTGGCAGTGATGCTGGAGATCGCCGCGTTCTGTCAGAAGTCACCCTTCCGGCGCTCCGTGGTGTTCGCGGCGTTCGACGCCGAGGAGCGCGGCCTGCAGGGTGCGCGCGCGTTCCTGATGGCGCCGACGGTCCCGAAGGATCGCGTGGCCTTGAACGTCAATCTCGACATGGTCAGCCGCAGCGACAAGCGTGAGATCTTCGTCGCCGGCACCTACCACTACCCGGACCTCAAACCGCCGCTCGACGCCGTCGCCAAACGCGCGCCCGTCACGGTGCTGTTCGGGCACGACAAGCCCAAAACGATCGCCGGCAGCGTCGACGACTGGACAAACCAGTCGGACCACGGTCCGTTCCACGCCGAGAAGATCCCGTTCATCTATTTCGGTGTCGAAGATCACGCCGATTACCATAAGCCGTCGGACACCGCCGACAAGATCAACCGCGATTTCTTCGGCGACGTCGCTGAGACGATCCTCGACGCCGTGATCGCGCTCGACCAGGCGAGGCCGTGATGGAGCAGGAGCTGTTCGACGCCGTGAGGGCCGGCCGCGTCGACGCAGTGCGGCAACTGGTCGGGCGGGATGCAGGTCTCCTGCACGCGCGTGACGCGAACGGCGCCTCGGTGCTGCTGGTGGCGGCGTACAACATGAAGCCCGATGTGGTGCAGGCGCTGCTCGAGCTCGGCGCGCCGGTCGATATCTTCGAGGCCTGCGTACTGGGCAGGGTCGATCGCATTCAGGAGATTCTCGAGCGTGATCCCGCTCGCGTATCCGAGCATGCGCCCGACGGTTTCACGCCGGTCGCGCTCGCGGCGTTCTTCGCGCAGCCCGCCGCCGTCCATGCGCTGATCGCCGCCGGTGCCGACGTGCACGCCGCTGCGAAGAATCCGTTGAAGGTGCAGGCGCTGCACGCGGCCGTCGCCGGCCGCAATCTCGACATCGTCAAAGCCGTGCTGGCCGCGGGCGCCGATCCGAACGCGCAGCAGCAGGCCGGCTTCCGGCCGCTGCATGAAGCCGGCACGAACGCCAATCGCCCGCTCGCCGAGTTGCTGCTGGCCCACGGCGCCGATCCCGCGCTCACCGCGGACAACGGCAAGAGCGCAATCGACATGGCGCGCGACAAAGGGCACGCCGAGTTCGCCGAGTGGCTGGCGGCGCAGGCTTCGGCCCGCTAGTCCGTTGTCGAACCGATCAGCGCCAGACGCGCTGATAAACCTCGAGCGTGCCCTCGATCAGCCGATCGACGCCGAAATGTTCGGCGACCCGCCGCCGCGCGGCTTCGCCGAACTGCCTGCGCAGGTCGCGGTTCTTCAACAGCGTGACGATCGCCTGGGCCAGCGATGTCGCGTCGGCGGGTTCCACCAGCAGGCCGGTTTCTCCGGGCACGATGGCCTCGGGAATGCCGCCGGCGCGCGTGCCGACGACCGCATGACCCATCGCCATCGCGTCGAGCACCGCGGAGCCAAGGCCCTCGGTGACCGAACTCATCACGAACAGATCCGCGGTTTTCATCAGCGACAACACGTCCTCGCGGAAGCCCGGCAACAGGACGCGCTTGGTCAGGTTCAACTGCTTGATCTGCTTCTCGAGCGGCGCGCGGAGCTCGCCCTCGCCGAAGATCACCAGGTGCGCGTCGGGCACTTCGCGAATCACCTGCGGCATCGCCTCGATCAGGAAGCGTTGCCCTTTGTGGCCGACCAACGCGCCGACGTTGACGATCACCGGCACGCCGTGAGGGAGCCAGTACTCCGCGTGCAGATCGACGGCGGGCCGATGCGCGATCTTGTCGACATCGATGCCGTCGTGAACGACGTAGATGCGATTCGGCGGGATGCGATCCTGCTCGAGGACGCGTTTGATCGCGTGCGACGCGGCGATGAACGCATCCATTTGCCGATACTTCCATTGCGAGAACGCGTGCGACTGCAGGTGGAAATCGACGCGCCGCGAGGCAATCACCTTCGGTCGCGGCTCGGGGGCGCCGAACGACAGCGCCAGCGCCGCCATCGACACGGCGTGCGGGTCATGCGCGTGCACGATCGCCGGCTTCCACTGGCGGATGATCTTCGACAGCTTCCAGGCAGTCGCGAGATCGATCTCGTTGACCGGAGCGAGCGGCACCAGGTCGTCCCCCTCGCTGGCGCGGCGAAACAGCTCACCCTCGCGGTGTGCGACGAGCACCGCCCGGTGGCCGCGCTCGCGCAGGCCGATGACGGTTAAGAGGACTTGTTGCTGTCCGCCGCGCCAGGTGCGCGCGGTGTCGATGTGGAGGGCGAACACAGCTCCCAGAGTTTCGCAAACTTCAGCCCGACATAGCGCGCATTCATCGCCGACACGATCAGGCCGGGCACGCCGTCCGTGAAGCCGCGGCGAAGAAGGTAGTTCCGGACGAACGCAGCCGGTGGATGCATCAACAGATCGACGAAACCGGCGCGGCGGCCCTGCTCGAACATCTGTCTCGCCGCCAGCGTCGTATACCGATCCATGGTCTGCACGTGGTGCGCGAGGTCGCGATAGGCAAAGTGCTGCAGCTCGTTGGTCAGGTCCGCGACGACGCCTTCGGCCTTCACAGACTCGTGGACATAGCTGCCGGCCCACCGCGCGCGGCGCCGATCGTACAGGCGCAGCTGGTAATCGGGATACCAGTCGGTCGACCGCAGCCAGCGTCCGAGATGAAAGGTCACGCGCGGCACGCGATACCCGGCCGCCGCGGGGCCGCGCCCCAGCAGCGCCGCCACCTCCGCCGCGAGTTGCGGCGTAACCCGCTCATCCGCATCGAGCGAAAAAATCCAGTCATGCGCCGCCTGTTCGGCGGCGAAGTTTTTCTGGGCGACATAGCCGGGCCACGGCCGCACGATGACGCGATCGGTGAACCGCCGCGCAATCGCGACGGTGTCGTCGGTGCTCTCGCTGTCGACGACGACGATTTCGTCGGCCCACGACAGCGACTCGAGCGCGGCGGCGATGTTAGCCGCTTCGTTGAAAGTTATGACTGTGGCCGTGACCGGCACGACCACAGTGTACTCGGGGTGGGTGGCTACTGCTGCTGTTGCTGCTGTTGCTGCTGCTGCGTGACGCCGCCGCCACCCCCGCCCGCCAGCGGCACCTGCTGGACGGCCTGGAAGTTGACGACCGATTTCGCGTACTCGACGAGCGCGAGCAGCTCGCTGTTGCGGGCGATGTTGAGATCGCGCTGCGCCTGCAACACGAAGAAATTCTGTGTCAGCCCGGCCTGGTAGCGCTTCTCTTCCGCCTCGAGCCGACGCTCGGCGAGCACGCGCGACGAGCGCGTCGCTTCGACGCGCTTGGCGTTGGTCTCGACAGTGCGCGCCGCGTCGCGCACCTGGTTGGTCACCGCCATCTCGAGGCTCGATACCTGGCGCTGCGCCTGCGTCTGCGCCAGGCGCGCGCGCGCGAGTTGTGCCTCCTGCGTCGACCGTCCAAGGGGATACGCGATATCGAATTGGACGCTCCAACCCGGGAAGTCGCCGGTGAAGGTGTTGGACAGCCCGTTGAAGAAGCTGACGCTGGACGACGAGACGATCGCGCCCGTCGGCAATCCGGTTTGCGGGTCGCGGGCGCGAGTGACCTGAGTGCCCGCGATCGCGTTGGCGTTGTAATTCACCGACGCCGTCACGTCCGGCAGCGACTGGTTGCGGAAGTAGCGGATGTTGAAATCGTTGATTTCCAGGTTCTTCCGCGCGTTGACCACGTCGGTGCGCTGAGTCAGCGCATTCTTCACCGCCATCTCGCGATCGACGGTCGTCGGCACGAACGTGACGGTGTCGGTCGGCTCGATGCGCGCCGTCCAGAATTCCGCGGAGTTGGGGTTGTAGATCAGCGCGCGAATGATGTCCTGCTGCCGCTCGATCGCCGCCTCGGCGATGATCACCGATTCTTCGCGAGTCGCCACTTCGGCCTCGGCCTGAACGATGTCGAGCGGGGCCATCGTGCCGATTTCGACGCGGGCGCGGTTGTCTTTGAGCGACTGCTGCGCCAGCTGCAACGACTGCCGCTGTACGGCCAGATTGCCGATGGCGTAGATCAAGTCGTAGTAGGCATTGCGGACATTGCGCGTCGTCTGGGCGATCGACTGCTGCAGCTGCACGTCGGTGATTTCGCGGTTGCGCTGACTGACCCAGAGCTGCTGATGTGCGCCGTTGATCTTGAAGTTGCGGAGCAGCGGCTGCGAGAATGTCGCGCTCAACGACGAGTTGATCTGGGGATTGAAGGTCGAAAAGAGGTTATTAGTGGTGTTGCGGGCGTTGTTCCAGCGGATGTCGTAACTGCCGCCGTACCACGACGTCAGCGAAGCGACGCCGAAGTTGAACTGCGACCGGCCGCTGGTAATGCCGCCGGTGTTGCCCGACAGGAAGCTGGTGGACGGCTGCGTCGAATCCGACGTGTTGACCGTCGAGACGAAATTCGGCGTATAGGCGGCCTTGAACTGTGCAATCGTCAGGTCCTGCAGTTGCGGGTTGATGCGCTGCACCTGCAAGTCGAGGTTCTGCTCGAGCGCGGTGGCGACCGCATCGTCAATGCTCATGCGCCGGACCGGGCCCTGTTCCGCCGCCGGCGGCACCGGCGTTGTCTGCGCGTGAACAGGGGACAGCCCAAAAACGGACACCGCTGCGGCCATCAGGCCGGCGCGAATTGCCGTTTGGGCACAAAAACGCTTGTCAAAACGCATCACACTGCCACTCCATTCGAAGGATGATCGCGGGTCGTAGACCGGGGCAACAGCAAAAGCGGTGCCGCGGGCCGATGAACCAGCCCACCATCATAGACGGCAAGCCGGTCCGACGGGTTCAAGGCCGCGGCCGCCGCACCGTTCATATACTTAAAGGTCCATGACGCAAGCCGATGTTTTAGACGTTTTTCGCCGGTCTGGCGCGCTCCTCGAAGGGCACTTCCGTTTGTCGTCGGGCTTGCACAGCCCCGGCTATCTGCAATGCGCGCTGGTGCTGCAGCATCCCCGCGAGGCCGAAGCGCTTGGCGCCGCGCTGGGCGACCTGGTTCGCACGCTCGGTGTGCAGACGGTGCTTTCACCGGCGCTTGGCGGCATCGTGATCGGCCAGGAAGTCGGCCGCGCCCTGGGAGTCCGCGCGATCTTCGCCGAGCGCCAGGACGGCACATTGACGTTGCGGCGCGGCTTCACGCTCGACGCGGGCGAAAGGGTATTGGTGGTTGAAGACGTGGTGACGACCGGAGGCTCCACGCGCGAGACCATGGATGTGGCGCGTGCCGCGGGCGCGACGGTGGTCGCCGCATGCGCGATCGTCGATCGCAGCGGCGGTACGCAGGGACTCGACGTGCCGTTCCACGCGCTGCTGCCGATGGACGTGAAGGCGTATCCGCCGGACGCATGCCCGCTCTGCAGGCAGGGTCTTCCGGTCGTCAAACCAGGGTCGCGGCAAGCAAAATGATCTGGTGATGTGTTGATCTGGTGATCTTGTGAGCTTCTGGTGATCTGCGATGTTGGGATCTGGCGATCTTGAATCTGATGATCTTGTGATTTGGTGATGTGGCTTCGCGAGTCGGCATTCGCGGATTTCGCAAGGTCCAGATCACGAGATCCAGCGCGAGAACATCAGATCACCAGCTCCAAGATCACTAGATCGAAGATCACCAGATCGAAGATCACCAGATCACCAGAAGATCACGAGATCACCAGCTCACGAGATCACCAGATGCTTCGGACTCTCAAGCTGACCATCGCCTATGACGGCACGAACTACGCCGGCTGGCAGCGACAGGCGAACGCGCTCAGCGTTCAGCAGGTCATCGAAGACGAAATCGCGTTGATCGTCGGCGCCGCGAACCCGCTGCTCGCCGCCGGCCGCACCGACGCCGGCGTCCACGCTGCGGGGCAGGTCGCGGCCATCAACCTCGATCACCCGATTGCCTGTGAGGACTTGTTGCGCGCGTTGAACGCGCGGCTGAAAACCGGCGACATCCGCGTCCGTTCGGTTGAGGAGATGCCGGCCGGCTGGAGCGCGAGAGCCGCGGCGAAATCCAAGACGTATCGATACGCGATCTGGAACGGCGCGCCGCCGAGCCCGTTCCTTCGCCATGTTGTCTGGCATGTGCCGCACCAACTCGATATTGCGCGCATGCAGCGTGCGACGACCGCGTTGATTGGTGAACACGACTTCATCGCATTCCAGGGGCGTGGAGCGGAGGTGGTGACGACGACGCGGCGCATGCTGGCCGCGGAGCTCATCGAGACGAACATGCATAGCGATCTGCCACTGGCGTTGTCGCCTCTCGGCGGCGCGGCCGACGCCGAGGGCCGCCTGCTCCGCTTCGAGATCACCGGCACGGGTTTTCTCCGCCACATGGTCCGCACCATCGTCGGCACGCTCGTCGACATCGGCCGCGGGCACCTGGCGTCCGACGAGATGCGCGCGATCATCGAGTCGAAAGACCGGTCGCGCACCGGACAGACGGCGCCGGCGCAGGGACTGATGTTGTGGACGGTTCAGTACTGAGGCTTACGAGCGTTCGGGGTAACGGTCGGTTTGAACTTCAGCGACAGCAGCCACACCAACGCCGCCGCGGCGACGATGACCATCAACAACCGGAGGCCGGCCGCCAGACCGGCGGCGCTGACTTCAGGGATGGGATAGGCGATCAGGGCCGTGCCGCGCTCCGTCGCCCAGTGCCACGCCGTGTGCGCGACCAGCGCCGACAGCAGAATGGTGCCGAAGCGTTCCGCGACGACGTATCGGAACAGCAGCGACAACAGTGGAATGGTCACCAGCAACACTGCCAGCTGGCCGATCTCCACGCCGACGTTGAAGGCCAGCAGCGACGCGACGAGGTGGTCGCCGGCAAATTGCAGCCGTTCGCGCAGCAGAAACGAAAATCCAAAGCCGTGAACCAGGCCAAACGCGAAGGTCACCAGCCATCGCCGCTGGAGGTTGGCGCCGGCGATGTTTTCGAACGCCATGTAAACGATCGAGATCGCAATCAGCGTCTCGATCAGCGGCGGGAACCACAACGTGTCCGGCGCCATCCCGAACGCCGACGCGATCAAGGTGACCGAGTGGGCGACGGTGAACGAGGTAATCACGATCACCAGCGGGCGCAGCTTCCGGAACGGAATCACCAGGCAGAGCAGGAACAGCAGGTGATCGATGCCGTCGAGGATGTGAAAAAAACCTTCGCGCGCGAACATCAGGAATGCCTGATGCCAGCGCGGATCGAGATGGACGATGCCGGTCTCGGCATGCACGTCGAACGCGCGCTCGGGTTTGCCGGGCTGCAGGAAGCGAAGGACGATGTTCACCTGCAGGCCGAGCCGGGTCAGACCAGGGAGAATCGCGAAATCGGACTGATCAGAGGTGATCGGATACTCGAACATCACGTCGAGCATGCCGTTGTCCCAATAGATCTCCGTGCTGTTATCGAGCCGCGGTCCGCTGAGGATGTTGGCCAGCGCGGTCTCGTAATTCTCGAACGAGCGATCCGACGGCAGCGACGTGCGCGTCGCGGTGATCTCGGGGACGCTCAGTTCCGTGCCGTTCTCGTAGAGATGGACGAAATCGCGAATCCAGACCTGCGCGGCATGGCGCTCCGCCGCCTCGATGCGCGTGAAGTCCAGGTAGCCGTTCGGCAGCGTCGGCACGTCGACGTCGCGCATCGACTTCATGGGCGCGCGTATCAGCAGGCGGAGGGTATTGCCCTGCGGCCGCACGAACCCGAAGACGGTGACTTCGTTAGGGACTTCGTGCGCGCCGATGCGGGGCGCGAGGGCGGCCAGGAGCGCCGCCGTGACGACCAATCGGCTCAATAACTTGCTGCGGGTAGCCACGCTCGACACCGGTATGGGTCCCAAGTATACTGGCGCCCGCATTTGATGCTTTTGCCGGGTCCGCCGACTCGGCGAGGGGGAGCGCGTGAAGAAGAATCGCAAGCTATTGACAGGTGTGGCCTTTGTCGCCGTCCTCGCGGCTTTGGGCGTTGCGCAGGGCATGCTGGATAACGCCGCCGCACAGGCGAAGCAGGTTCCGCGCTTCGAGGTCGACCCGTTCTGGCCGAAGCCGATGCCGAACAACTACGTGTTCGGACAGACGATCGGCCTGGGCATTTCCGCCGACGACCACGTCTTCATCATTCACCGTGGCAACGACCCGAATAACCTTGACCGCACCGAGATCGCGGTGACCAAGCCGGGCGCGCCGCCCGTCAGCGAATGCTGCAACCCCGCGCCGCCGGTGGTCGAGTTCGATCCGGCCGGCAACATGGTGAAGGGCTGGGGCGGTCCCGTCGAGGGTGCGCCATATACCTGGCCCGAAAGCAACCACGGCATCGTCGTCGATCACAAGAACTTCGTGTGGATCGGCGGCAACGGCCAGCCGGACTCGCACATTCTGAAGTTCACGCGCGACGGCAAGTTCGTGGCGCAGTATGGCAAGCCCGGCGCGCGGCGCGATCCGAAGTCGACTCCCGAGAAGCCTGTCTACACGTCGAACAGCCTCGACATGGAGAACTTCGGCCGTGTCGCGAAGATCTTCATCGATCCGAAGGCGAACGAAGGCTACGTCTCCGACGGTTACCTGAACAAGCGCGTCGCCGTCATCGATCTCGACAGCGGCAAGATCAAGAGAATCTGGGGCGCCTACGGCGAGCCGCCCACCGATCTGCCGCTCGGCCCATACGATCCCGCGGCGCCGCTGCCGCGTCAGTTCCGCAACCCGCTGCATTGCGCCGAAATGTCCAACGACGGCATGGTGTATACCTGCGACCGTCCGAACGATCGCGTGCAGGTGTTCACGGCCCAGGGTAAGTTCGTCTCCGAGCATCGCATCGAGCCGCAGACGCGCGCCGACGGCTCGGTGTGGGACATCGCATTCTCGAAGGACCCGCAGCAGCAGTTCCTCTACATGGCCGACGGCGCCAACGAGCACGTGCGTGTGTTCGACCGCAAGTCGATGACCGAGCTCTACAACTTCGGTTACGGCGGCCGCCAGCCGGGCATGTTCCTCGGCGTGCACAGCATCGCGGTCGACTCGAAGGGCAACATCTACACGACGGAAACCTACACCGGCAAGCGCCTGCAGAAGTTCGTCTACAAGGGCCTTGGCCCGGCGCCGAAGAACTCGAAGGTTCCGGCCTGGCCGGGATCGGGCAACTAGCTCGAGTCTCCACGTTTACGGTTCAATCGGATGGGCCGGCTCGGATCGCTCCGGGCCGGCTCTTTCTGTTTGAGCGGTCCGGGAGTAACATCAAAACCGACTCCATGAGTCTCGATCAACTGCTGGAGTGGGTCCCTCACGGGGGCTCAGAAGAAGCGCTCGCGCGCCAGATCGAATTCGATCGCCTGCCGCGCCACGTCGCGATCATCATGGACGGCAACGGCCGCTGGGCCGGCGAGCGGCACCTGCCGCGCGTCGAGGGCCACCGCGCGGGGGTCGATGCGGTGCGCGACGTCATCGAAACCTCGGCGCGTCTTGGCCTCGAGGTGCTGACGCTGTATGCGTTCTCCGTCGAGAACTGGAAGCGGCCGGCCGCGGAAGTCAGCACCCTGATGGGACTGTTGAAGCGCTATCTCGGCCTCGAGCTGGACACGCTGCTGCGCAACAACATTCGCTTCAACGTCATCGGCCGGGCCGAGGCGCTGCCGCCGGACATCCGCACGGAGCTGCTCGATGCCGAGCGCAAGACGTCGAAGAACACCGGCATGCTGTTCAACATCGCGCTCAATTACGGCGGCCGCACCGAGATCGTCGACGCAGCGCGTCGCGCGATCGAGAGCGGCGTCAAGCCGGAGGATCTCGACGAAGAGCGTTTCGCCAGCTTCCTCTACACGGCGCGCCAGCCGGATCCCGATCTGTTGATCCGGACCAGCGGCGAAATGCGCGTCAGCAATTTCCTGCTCTGGCAGATCGCCTACGCCGAGATCTGGGTGACCGATACGCTGTGGCCCGACTTCCGCTGCCGCCACCTGCTCGAGGGCGTGGTCGCCTACCAGAAGCGCGATCGGCGTTTTGGCGGCATCACGACGCCGGTGCCGGCCGGCGTCCGCTGATTCATGACGCGCGTCCTTAGCGGCGTCGTCCTTGGCGTCGTCGCGCTCGCGCTGATCTGGTTCCTCAGCTCGATCGCGCTGCTCGCGGTCGCGCTGGTCGTCGCCGCGCTGGCCTTTCACGAATACGAGAATATCGTCGACAAGATCGGCGCCAAGCTGCCGTTCTGGACGGCGCTGCTGGCGACACTGCTGACGTGCGCGATGATCCCGTTTCAGTGGGTCGACATCGCGGCGATCCTGTCCGCCGCGCTGTTGATGATCGCGTTCAACGTGTTGCTGTCGGACCGGGTTGGCGCGCCGCTACTCGCCGACACGGCGGCGGCGATGCTCGCGCCGGTCTACATCGGCCTGCCGCTGGGGTGCCTGGTCGGCGTTCACGCGATCGCCGGCCGCGAGGCGGTGCTGTTGTTGATTGCGACCGTCGCCGTCAGCGACACCGCGCAGTATTACAGCGGCCGCACCTTTGGACGGACGCCGCTGGCGCCGCTGCGCAGTCCGAAGAAAACACGCGAGGGTGCGATCGGTGGATTCGTGATCGCACCGATGTTCCTGACTGCCGCGGGCAGCTACTTCCTGCCGGCATTTCCCTGGTGGTGGCACGCCGGCGTCGGGATCGGGATCGTCGTCACGGGCATCATCGGCGATCTGTTCGAGTCGATGCTCAAGCGGGCCGCGGACATGAAGGACAGCGGCGCCGTCATACCCGGACACGGCGGCGTGCTCGACCGGATCGACGCACTGCTGTTCGCCGCACCACTGTTCTACTTCTTCCTGCGGACGATTTGATCGTCGTGATGTTCACCGATGCTCTTCGACATGGGTAATCCGAGGCCCGCCGAGCCATGAAGCGCATCGCGATCCTCGGCTCGACCGGCTCGATTGGCACCAGCGCGCTCGACGTGGCGCGAACGCACCCCGATCGTGTCGAGGTCGTGGCTCTCGCCGCGGCGACCAATGTCGGCGCGATGGTCAAGCAGATCCTCGAGTTCCGGCCCCGCGCGGTGGCGATGGGGAACGCCGACGCAATGGACAAGTTGCGCGCCGTCCTCGGCGCGTCGCCGGCGGAAGTGGCCGGCGTCGGCAATGCAGGCCTCTGCGAAGTCGCCACGCTGCCGGAAGTCGACATCGTCCTGTGCGCCTCGTCCGGGACGGCGGCGCTGGATGCGGTGCTGTGCGCCATCGATGCGGGTAAGACCATCGCGCTTGCCAACAAGGAAGTGCTGGTGATGGCCGGCGGCATTGTCATGGATGCGGCTCGCCGCAAGGGGGTTGCAGTGCTGCCCGTCGACAGCGAGCACAATGCGATTCATCAATGTCTGCACGGCCGATCCGGCAGCGAGCTCCGGCGGCTGATCCTGACCGCGTCCGGCGGACCGTTCCGCGGCCGCTCTCTCGCGGCGCTGGCCACGGCAACCGCCGAAGACGCGCTGAAACATCCGACGTGGCAAATGGGACCGAAAATCACGATCGATTCCGCCACGCTGATGAACAAAGGGCTCGAAGTGATCGAGGCGCACTGGCTGTTCGACGTGCCGGCGTCGCAGATCGCCGTTGTGGTGCATCCGCAGTCGATCGTCCACTCGATGGTGGAGCTGAAGGACGGGTCGATCATCGCGCAGATGGGCATCACCGACATGCGCCTGCCGATTCAATACGCGTTCGCGTACCCGGATCGTTGGGACGCGCCGGTGCCGTTCCTCGACTTGACCCGGATGAAGCCGCTGGAGTTTCACGAACCGTCCTGGGACGATTTCCCGTGCCTGCGCCTTGCGTATCGGGCGCTGGAAGCCGAGCGCAGCCTGCCGATTGTGTTGAACGCGGCCAACGAGATCGCCGTAGCGTCTTTTCTAGAGGGCCGACTCGGATTCACGCAAATCTCACAGGTGATCGCTCACGCGATGGACGCGCATACGCCAGAACCGGCCGCCACCCTCGCCGACGTGCGGCGCGTCGACACGTGGGCACGGCGGCACACCGCTGAGCTAGCCCGGGAGTTAGAATTGGAAGGCCGGAGAACCTAGAGGTTCGTCCGGCTACAGGAAATTACGTGACGACACTTTTTTCATTTTTGTTCGTGCTCGGCGTGCTCGTTTTCATTCACGAGCTCGGCCACTTCCTGCTGGCGCGCTGGAACGGCGTACGTGTTCTGGTTTTTTCCCTTGGCTTCGGCCCCAAATTGCTGAAGGTGCAGCGCGGCGACACCGAGTA
Organism: Vicinamibacterales bacterium; assembly: GCA_035626435.1. Taxonomy (GTDB): domain Bacteria; phylum Acidobacteriota; class Vicinamibacteria; order Vicinamibacterales; family UBA2999; genus 12-FULL-67-14b. Next base: position 19,477 of record DASPNQ010000135.1, on the reverse strand, counting down.
CTGCATCAGCGCGATCCCGCTTGGCGGCTACGTCAAGATGGCCGGCGAGAACCCCGACGATCCGCAAACGGGAGCGGACGACGAGTTCATGTCGAAGTCGAAGTGGCAACGCTTTCAGATCCTGATTGCCGGACCGGCGATGAACATCCTGCTGGCCGTCGTCCTGCTGGCGGCCATCCTGATGCAGGGCGCGGACGTGCTCGCCTATCTGGATCGTCCGGCAGTCGTGGGAGCGGTGCAGCCAGGCTCGCCCGCAGAGCGAGCCGGCATTCTGCCTGGCGATCAGATCACCCGCTTCGGCACCGCGGGCATTGAGACGTGGGAACACCTCGACATGGCGGTCGCCGCCCGGCCGGAGCGCGAGGTCGACGTCGTCGTCATTCGCGATGGCCGCGAACAGCGGATGAAGATCACGGCCGACCTGACCGAGTTGCGCACGCGCAACGATGCGCGGTTCGAGGTCGGGACGATTGGCGTGCTGCCTGACGTCTATCCCAGCGTGCAGTCGACGCAGCCGGGATCGCCCGCCGAGGCGGCGGGTTTCCAGCCGGGCGACGAGATCCTGTCCGTCGACGGACAGCGGATGGTGTTCCGCTCGATGGTCGTCGAGGCGATTTCGAAGAAGCCCGAGCAGCCGGTGGTATTCACGATCCGCCGCAACGGCCAGGAACAGTCGATTACCGTGACGCCGCGCAAAGAAGGTGATACGGCCCGCATCGGCATGTTCATGAACGAGGCGACCCGGCCGTTCAAGCCGACGCCGCTTGAAGCCATCGGCATGAGCGTGCAGCGCAATATCGAGATGTCGGGCTTGATCATCGGCACGCTGAAGGATCTCGTCACGGGTGAGGCCTCCCCGAAGCAGCTGATGGGACCGGTCGGCATCGCGCAGTTGTCGGGAGAGTCGGCCCAGGCCGGCTGGATCGCGCTGTTCGGCCTGATGGCCTCGATCAGCCTCAATCTCGGGTTGCTGAATCTGATGCCGATCCCCGTCCTCGACGGCGGTCACATCTTCATCATGGCGATCGAAACCATCTCGCGCCGCGACTTCAGCCTGCAAGTCAAGGAGAAGATGCTGTTCGTCGGATTCGTGCTGCTGATGACGCTGATGGTGACGGTGATCTACAACGATCTCACGCGGATCGCCTGGATCGAAAACCTGATGCCATGGCGGAAGTAGCCAGCCGGTAGCCGCCGCGACTACCGGCTCCCCACGACCGACTGCGTACGACGCAAGACCTTTCCCGGCCGGGCATTGGTGTGCGTGCCCTCGTCCAGCACCACCGTTCCATTGACCAGTACCGTATCGATGCCGACCGGATACTGAAACGGATCTTCGAACGTCGCGGTGTCGGCCACAGTGGCCGGGTCGAATACGACGAGATCGGCCCACAGACCTTCCTTGATTGCGCCGCGATCCTCGAGACCGAGAATGCTTGCCGGCAGCGAGCTCATTTTCCGAATCGCCTCCTCGAGGGAGACGATTTTCAGCTCGCGCACGTACCGCCCGAGCACCCGCGGGAACGTCCCGAAGCTGCGAGGGTGCGGCACCCCGGCGCGAAGCGGGCCTTCGACCGACAGCGCCGAGCCGTCTGAACCGATCGCGACCCACGGTTGCTGCATCGCCAGCGTCAGGTCCGCCTCGTCGATGATGAAGTAGACGCAGCCGACAGAACCGCGCTCCTCGATCAGCAGGTCGAACACGAAGTCGAATGGATCCTTGCCGGCTTGTTTGGCGGCTTCGGCGACGCGCATGCCCTCGTACTTGCGATTCGGTGAGACGGGATCGTTAGCCGCACCGCGTGAACGGCCGATCGCGGCGAGTTGCACGTTCTGCCAGGTGCCGGCCGACTGATAGCGGCTTTCCCACGACGGGTTCTCATTTTCCATTTCCTTGCGGATCCGGGCGCGTTCCGTCGGATTCTGCAGCCGTTGCACCAGCCGCTCGACTCCTCCGTCCATCGCCCACGGCGGAATCGTCGCGGTGAGGCCGGTGCTGCTGGCCACATACGGGTACTGATCGGCGGTGACCCGAAGGCCACGCGCGCGCGCGGCCTCGATGATCTGAATCACTTCCTTCATGCGCCCGAAATTCTTCTGGCCGGTGACCTTGATGTGGAAGACGTGCACCGGCAACCTGGCACGCTCGCCGATGGCGATGGCCTCTTCGATGCCTTCACGCAGCTTGCCGCCGTCGTAGCGGAGATGCGACGCATAGAGCCCGCCTTTGTCAGCCGCCGGCTTCGAGACGGCCGCGAGCTCGTCGACACTCGCGTATGCGTTGGGCGGATAGATCAGCCCGGTCGAGACCCCGAACACGCCCTGATCCATCATCGAGGACACGATGTTCTGCATCGCCTCGATCTCCGCGCTAGTCGGCTTGCGATCGTCCTCGCCAATGACCATCTCTCGAACCGTGCCAAGACCGACGTACGAAAGCAGGTTGGGAGAGATGCCGCCTTTTTCGAGGGCCGCGAAGTAGCCGTGGAAGTCCGTCCACTGCGCAGCGCCGGAGGGCCGCTGGCGAGGCGCCGCCGAGCCCGACTCGCCGATGACTTCCGTCGTCACGCCCTGGCGAATCTTGCTCTGGCCGTTGCCGTCGGTGATCAGCGGCATGTCGGAATGGCTGTGGAGATCGATGAAACCGGGCGCCACGGTGCGGCCTCTGGCGTCGATCGTGCGCGTGGCGGTACCGCTGACCTCGCCGACCGCCGCGATCTTCCCGCCAGCGATGGCGATCGCGCCTTTCCGCGCCGCACTGCCCGTGCCGTCGACAATGTTCGCGTTGGTGATCAGGATGTCGTAGGACGGCGCGTTCGCCGGCCGCGTCGGCGAGCACGCCGTGCCGATCAGTGCGGCGATCACCAATATGGCGTAGCTGCGCCTGATGTCGTGATCGCGCCTGGCTCCCGCGCAATCGAGCCGTGACCCGTTCATCGTCATTAGTTCCCCCTGAACCTGGCGACGATCGCTTCAGCGAATGCGCCGGACGTACCCGCGGGCTGCTGAATGGCCGGCGCGAGGCTGGCGCGGGCTGCGGCATCGGCCGCGGCCGCGCCTTGTGTCGCGACCAGCGTGTGCGTCAGCAGGTCCGCGGCCTGATCGGCGCCGACGTTGGCCAGAAAGTTGAGCACCGCCGCCGCCGTGGTGAACGTGACGACATCGATCTTGCGATCCAGCAGCAGCCGGTACACGTCGACGTTGCGATCGCTGTCGGTAATCACCTTGGCGCCCTGCGCGCGGAGCAGCTCCGCAAGGTCGTCGGGTGCGTCCTTCGCCTGCATCACCAGCGCCAGCCGGCCGAACAGTGGCCGCGAATCGAACCACCGCAGATGATCGCGGAAGTTGACGACCTTGCCGACAATCAGCAGGCCGGCGCCGATCGGCGTCTCTTTGAGCGACCCAGCGAGCTCGCGCAGCGTGCCGGTCACTGTCCGCTGCGATGCCAGCGTGCCGTGCAGGATGATTGCCGCCGGTTCGTCCGGCGAGCGGCCATGATCAATCAGCGCGACCAACATCTTCGGCAGTTGTTGCGGACCCGCGTACGACACGATGGTGCCATCCAGCGCGGCCAGCGCCGTCCAGTCGATGCGCGCCTTCTCGCGGCCTTCGTCTTCGTGACCGCGCACGAAGGTCACGGTGTCGCCGCCGCCCGGATAGGTCATCGGGATGCCGGCGTAGGCGGTCGCGCCGATCGCATGCGGGACGCCGGGAATCACTTCGTATGCGACGCGCTGTTCGTGCAGGAACAGCGCTTCCTCGCCGCCGCGATCGAACAGAAACGGGTCGCCCCACTTGAGGCGCGCGACGACCTTGCCTTCGCGCGCTTTCTCGGCGAGCAGGAAGCAGATCGCATCCTGATCGCGCGGCTCCGGTGCGGCCGGACCGACGTCGATGCGTTCGGCGTGTTGTGGCGCCACGTCGAGAAGATCGGCGTGCACCAGATGATCGAAGATCACGACGTCGGCCTGCTGCAGGCATCGATAGCCGCGCAGCGTGATCAGGTCCGCCGCGCCGGGGCCGGCGCCAATCAGATACACCGTGGAACGCACGGGTGAATACTAGTGCGAAACCGGCCCGTAATACCCGCGCTTGGTGCGCGCCGTCGCGTTGGGCCGCGCCACCTGCACGACGATGCGGCGGAAGGCGCCGTCGCGCTTGGGATTCTTCGAGGCGTAACCCATCGAGTACTGGCTGGAGAGCTCTTCGGCGATCTGCCCGTAGACGTTTTTCAGCTCTTCGATCTGCTTCGCGAAGAACGCACGGCCGCCGGTTTCCTGCGCGAGCTGCCGCAGCACGAACTCGGCTTCCCTGAACCCTTTGAGCGCGCTGCTCTCACGCGGCTGCAGTCCGATGGTGTAGATCGCCGTCTCGGAGCGTTTGGCGAGCTCGAGCACTTCTTCGAACGACACCAGACTCGAGGTGTCTTCGCCGTCGGACAACACGATTATCGCCTGTCGGCGGACTTCGTCGGGGTTCTTGGCCTTCACTTTCGCGAGCTCTTTGAGCGCGATGTAGACCGCGTTGTGCAGCGCCGTCGATCCGCCCGGCGAGGTGGCGCGAATCGCGCTCTCCAACGCGTCGACCTGATTCGTGAAACCGAGCTTGATTTCGACGCGGCTGTCGAAATCAACGACCTGTGCGAGATCCTGCGCGCGGAGTGTTCGTGCAAAGCCGACGGCCGCCTCCTGCGCGTGCTCCATGCGCTGCTCCATGCTGGCGCTCGAATCGATCAGCAGCGACAACGCGATCGGCAGGTTGCTGCGATTGAAATAGGTCAGGTCCTGCTTGGCGCCGTCTTCGAACACGGAGAACTCGTTCTGGTCGATGTCGGTGACATAGCGGCCCTGCGGGTCGGTCACGGTGACGTTCAACGAGACGATCTCGACGCCGGCTCTAAAGACCTGGGGCTTGTCTGGCGGCGCTGCGACCTGCGCAAACGCCACGGCACCCATCAGCGCGACGAACACACCCGCCAGCAGCCGGTTCATTTACCTGACTTTCTGTCCGCGCGCGGGTCCGCCGCTGGCTTCGAGGCCGGCTTTGGTCGTTGCCACTTCGACTTTCTTCGGCGGGATCAACGCTTGCGGCCGTGCATAGACGACGCGCTGCTGGCTCTTGAGAATCGCCGCCAGGTCCTTCAGCTTCGCCTCGAATGCCTGCGCGGCGAGCAGATCGCTGCGCGTGCCGCCGCTGTCCTTCGGGCCGCGGTCGAGCACGAAAGCGCGGTTGCGTGCCGCATCGTCTAGTGACGAACCGGCCGGGGTATTCAAGACGACCGCATGCAGGCTGGCGCCACCCTTGGCGAGTTCCTCGAGCACCTCGTTGTAGTGCCGCGTGCTGAATTCGACGTTCTCCGTCGTCACCAGCACCATCGCGGCCCGGTCTTCTTCGCGCTTCTGCAAGCCTCTGCTGATCTCGACGATGGCGTCGAGCAGCGTCGCTCCGGAATCAGGCATCGCGAACACCTTGCCGATGCCCGCCTCCAACTGCTTCTGATCGGTCGTGTAGTCGCGAAGGATCGTCGGGCGATCGGCGATGCCGACGATCGCGATCGGCCCGATGCCGTCGAGCGCGCGGACGAAACCCTGCAGCGCGCGGCGAATCTCGGCGATGTGTGGAGCCGCCGCCTGCGAGTTGTCGACGAGGATGACCACCGCCATGGGCGTCGTTGCCGGACTGACGCGCAGCACTTCGCGCGCCGCACCGTCTTCGGTGATCCGGAAATCGCCGGTCGACAGCCCCGACACCGGGGCGCCGGTTTTCTGATCCCAGACGTTGACGTAGAGGACGCGCTCGTTCGCCTGCGCCGCGGCAGGCTGAGCGAACACTGTTGTGAGTAAGACGAGGGCGAGGGCGCCCTCTGCCATCGGACGACGTAACAGATGACTCATAGGTCTTTCGTTGATCCCGGCAGCCAGGCGCAGGCAGCTCTTTCGGAGTATATGCTGGTTCCGATGGCGCCGACATCGCCCAGCACGTGGCAGCTCATCGGGCAACTCAGCTCGATCGGCATGTCGTTCGTGTTTGCGTTAGTGATTGGTTTTGGCGGCGGCTACTGGCTCGACCGTGTCCTCGGCAGCACGCCGTGGTTGTCGTTCGTCGGCTTCTTTTTCGGTCTCGCGGCAGGCGTGCTCAACGTCTATCGCGTGATGCAGCTCGCCAACAAGAAGTGATCGAACGAGTCGCGCGCACCACGGCGATCGGCTGCGTCGTGATGGCGGCGCTGTATGCGCTGTGGACGGGAACCGTGGCCGCGGCGATCAGCGTGCTCGCCGGCGGCGTGCTGATCGGCATTTCGTTCTGGGCGATTCGCGGCGCGGTGGATGATTTGGTGCGGCGCAGCAGCGCGCCGTACCCCGGCGTGTCGCCTGTCGACCGTGCCGACACGGCGCGCAAATCATCACCCCTGGCGCTAGTGAAGTTTTTCACAAGGCATGCTATAGTGGCTCTCGCGGCCTACGGTATGATGGTGCGTTTGCGCCTCGACCCGGTGGGCGTGCTGGCGGGTGTCTCGTCACTCGGCGTCGCCGTTGGGATTGAAGCGCTCAGAGATTTGAGATGGAGGCGTTTTCTGTGAGAACAAGTCGGTTGCTGCTGTGCCTGATGTTCGGGTTCCTCGTCCTTGGTCTGGCCTCGCCGGTCTACGCCCAGGAGGCTGCCGCGGGAGCGGCCGACTCCGGCCTGGTCCAGTGGTCGATCATCACCGCAGGTTTCGCCCTCGCGATTGCCGCCGCCGGCGCCGCGCTCGGTCAGGGCCGGGCGGTGGCGTCAGCCTCAGAAGCGATCGCGCGGAACCCCGGCGCTGCCGGCGAAATTCGCGGCGCGTTGATTCTGGGTCTCGTGCTGATTGAATCGCTCGTGATTTACGTGCTGCTGGTCTCGCTGATTCTGTTCTTCATCAAGCCTTTCGGCGGGTAGCATCCGAGTCGAGAGTTGATGGGCCGATGGGCGAATAGGCCGATGGGCCAATAGGCCAAGGGGCCAAGGGGCCATAGGCCAATAGGCTCAAGGTATCAGTAACAGTCGGCAATTCAGTCAAGAGTCGTCAAGGGCGAATCCTCCGGGTTCGCCCTTTTGTTTTGCCACTAAACTGCACACTCGCCCGAACCGACGGCTGCCGACTGAACTGCTGACTGAGCGAACTGCGCGACTGCGGACTGAACTGCCGACTGATGACTCAGAACTCTGTCGACTCTCGGCTGCCGACTGTGACAGGCCTCGACCTCCTCCTGCTGCTGATGATCCTGATTTGGGGCAGCAATTTTTCGATCGTCAAGGTCGCGCTCCGCGATTTCCCGGAAGTGCCGTTCAACGCGATGCGCCTCGCGGTCGCGATGGTGGTGTTCCTGGCGGTGGTGTTCGCCTCCCCGGCACGCCGGCGGCTGCCGGCGCTGACGCGGCGCGACTGGGTCGAATTGTTTTTCCTGGGCAGCGTCGGCACGTTCCTGTACCAATTCTGTTTCGTCGCGTCGGTGAAGCGCACCAGCGTGGCTAACGGCTCGCTGATCATCGGGATGTCGCCAATCGTCATCGCGGTGCTGTCGGCGCTGGCCGGGCACGAGCGGATCCGCCCGGTGCGATGGTTCGGAATTGGCGTGGCGATGTTCGGCCTGTATCTCGTCGTCGGTCAGGGCGTCGACGTGTCAGCCGAGTCCTGGCGCGGCGATCTGCTGATGATGGGCGGGGTGCTCTGCTGGGCGATCTATTCGGTGGCGTCTCAGCCGATTCTGCAGCGGCACTCGCCGCTCATCGTCATCGCGCTGACCTTCTCGATCGGTGCCGCGTTGTACGTGCTGACGATGGTGCCGACGCTGGTGAAGACGGACTGGCGCACCATCTCGACGTCGAGCTGGCTGCTGATGCTGACGTCGGCGCTGCTCGCGCTCAACCTGTCGTACTGGATTTGGTATACGGGCCTGCAGCGTCTCGGCGGCTCGCGGACGTCGGTATACAGCTATCTCACACCGGTGGTGGCGATGGTGGTGGCCGCGAGCTGGTTGAACGAACCGATTTCCAGCAATCAGCTCGCCGGAGCCACCGCCATTTTTGCCGGACTGTTGATCACCCGTTTCGTGCGCTGAGCCGCCGGCGGCGGTCATCACCATTGAACGATCGTTCGACCCGATTTATTGCTTCTCAGCCCTGCGCTAAGGTATTCTTCCCTGCTGATTTGTAAATCGTTGTAACCATGACGCGGCTTCCCGGCGCCTTCTCGAAGGCACCGTGATTTACCGTGGCGTGGTCGTTGGTTGGTTGACTGAGGGATTGCGCCGGCCTGCATCGGGCAGTGGCCGGACGATCGCCCCACAGGAGGAAGAGGCATGAAAGCTTTCACAAAGGGCGTGCTGGCCCTTGTTGTTGCAACGGCATTCGCGACGAGCGCGTTTGCACAGGGCGGCGGTGCCAGCAGCACCGGCACGATTCAGGGTCGAGTCTCGGACGCGCAGGGCGCCGTGCTGCCTGGCGTGACGGTGACGGCGACCAGCCCGGCACTGATTCAGCCGCAGACGACGGTCACATCAGAGACGGGTAACTATCGCTTCCCGGCGGTGCCCCCGGGCACCTATGAGCTGACCTACGAGCTCGCGGGCTTCAACGCATTGAAGCGCTCCGGCATCTCGATCACGCTCGGTTTCACCGCGAACGTGAACGTCGAACTGGCATTGGCGACGTTGCAGGAAACGGTCACGGTGAGCGGCGCCTCGCCGGTGATCGACACCAGCACGACGCGCGTGCAGCAGAACTTCAAGCTCGATCAGCTGCAGTCGATCCCGAACGGCCGCGACATGTGGGCGTTGCTCGCCGTCACCCCGTCGGTGCAGATGGCGCGTATCGACGTCGGCGGCAACCGCGCCGGCACACAGACCGGCTACACCGCCTACGGCATGACCGGTCAGGTCCGCGTGCTGATCGAAGGCATCAACACGACCGAAGGCACCGGCGGCGCGGGGTTCTACTTCGATTACGCCTCGCTGGAAGAAGCGTTCCTTGGCACCAGCGGCCAGTCGGCCGAGATGCCGAACCCCGGCGTGCAGTCGCAGTTCATCGCGCGTTCGGGTTCGAACCAGTTCCAGGGCGAATATCACCTCGACTGGTACAACAACTCGCTGCAGGGTTCCAACATTCCCGACTCGTACACGGCGCCGACGGCGTTCAATAACTCGCCGATTCGCAAGCACAGCAACGAGATCGCGAAGTATTACGATCACGACATCAACGTCGGCGGCCCGATCAAGAAGGACAAGGCCTGGATCTTCGGCACCTACCGCGAGCAGTTCAACGCGGTGGCGCAGCCGCAGTTCACGTTCGACAAGACCTTCGACACCAAGCTGTGGAATCCGGTCGTGAAAGCGACGTATCAGCTGAATCAGAAGAACAAGCTGATCGGTTACTACCAGTGGGGTCAGAAGGAACAGCCGAACCGCCTGCCGTTTGCGGCGTACACCTACACCGATCCGTCGCAGACCTTCCTGCAGGATTCGGGCAGCTGGGTTTACAAAGGCGAATGGAACAGCACGATCAGCGACAAGTTCTACCTCGAGGCGCGCTACGGCGACTTCGGCTACTACTTCCCGCTGATTGCGAACAGCGACGCCAACTTCTCATGGCGCGACAGCGGCCGCGCGGTCGTCGAGGGCGCGAATCAGATCTGGCAGCTCGATCGCGATCGCAAGCAGTACAACCTCGCCGGCACCTACTTCCTCGACACCGGCATGGGCAGCCACACCTTCAAGATGGGCGCCGAGCTGCTCAAGGAGCGCTCGTGGGAAGGCTATCTGCAGCAGTACGGCGGCAACATCGATCACGTCTACACCAACGGCGTGTCGAACACTGTGACGTTCACTTTCCCGACCGCAACGGATGCGGGCAAACTGAGCGCCCACGATAAGTTGACGTCGAAGGCCGCGCTCAACCACACCGGCGCGTTCATCAACGACACGTGGTCGCTCGGCCGCGCCACGGTCAACGCCGGATTGCGCTGGGATCGCTACGTCGGTCTGACCCCCGAACAGGAACAGCTGCCCGGTTCGCTCGCGCAGTGGGCGCCGCAGTTCCCGTCGCTGGCCGCGCTCGTCACGGCCAAGACCTTCCCTGAGAAGACCTACTTCACGTGGAATGTCGCGGCGCCGCGCATCGGTGTCACCTTCGATCTGTCGGGCGATGGCCGGACGGTGCTGAAGGGCAATTACGGCCTCTACTGGCACAACCCAGGCGCGGGCGTCGGCGGCACCGGCAACCCGAACACCGCCAGCAAGTTCGCGACCTATACCTGGAACGACATCAACGGCGATCGCCGCTGGCAGCCAGGTGAGCAGGGCGCGTCGCCGACCTCGATCGCGCTCGAAGGCGCGACCGGCGTCGATCCCAACATCAAGACGCCGTACACGCACGAGGCCAGCGGCTGGATCGAACGCCAGCTGACCGACACGATGGGTGTGCGTGCGGGCTTCGTCTACAAGACCGAAGACGACCTGTTCGCGACGATGCAGCCGCTGCGGCCGGCGTCGCTGTTCACCGTGCCCTACTCGTTCACCGATATCGGTGTCGACGGCCGCGCCGGCACGAGCGACGATCGGACGCTGACCTTCTACGGCATTCCGAACACGAGCCTGCCGCCGGCAAGCTCCGTCGTGATGACCGTCGATCAGTTCGCGCGCTACAAGACGTTCGAGACGTCGATGAACAAGCGCTACGGCAGCAAGTGGTCGGGTCAGCTCGGCTTCGGCTACACGATGATCAGCGACTTCCCGAACGGCCCGAAGCGCACCCCGAACAACCCCGGTCTTGAAGACCGCAGCTTGTGGAACTTCAAGGCGTCCGGTTCATACGACGCGCCCTATGGCATTCGCATCTCACCGGTGCTGCGCCATCAGTCGGGCTCGAACTACGCGCGTGTCATCACCGTCACCGCGCCGGCCGCCCTCGGCCTGACGGCAATCTCGAACTGCCCGTCGACCGTCAACAACTGCGGCAGCCAGGCCTATGCCGAACCGATGAACGCCAACCGCGAGGACAACATCTGGGTGTTCGACGTCCGTGCCGAGAAGAACTTCACCTTCGGCAGCCGCGTCCGTCTGCGCGCCTACTTCGACGCGTTCAACCTGACCAACAGCCACGCGTCGGAAGCAATCAGCCGCGCCACCGGGTTGAGCTATCAGAAGCCGTCGGCGATTCTGGCGCCGCGCACGGGCCGGGTCGGCTTCCGGTTCATCTTCTAACGTCGGCTTTCAGCTTTCGGCTTTCAGCTGTCAGGGGTATTCCCTGATAGCTGAGAGCCGATCGCCGATAGCTGAGAGAGTCCGGCTCCTGTGGGGGAGTCGTTAGGGTGGGAGGCGCGACGCCGGCGCTCCCGCCCTTTTTTATCGTGCATCGACCCGGATTGTGGTCCCTTCTCGCCAGCCCTGCCGTCCCCGGCCGATTGCGTCCCGTCCCTGATAGCGGTATCGTGTGCCACTTCTTGTCTGGCAGCCGTGTGCTCGCGGGCGGTTGCCGGTTGTTTCGTCCCCACAGGTTGGTTTGGAGGATGGCATGACTCGCTGGACTTCACGTGTTGCAATCGTCGCAGTCGCGCTGCTCATCAGCAGCTCCGCGTTCGCGCAGGGTGGCGGTGCCAGTAGTACCGGCACGATTCAGGGCCGCGTCACGGACGCGCAAGGCGCGGTGTTGCCTGGCGTCACCGTGACCGCGACCAGCCGGTCGGCGTTGGGCGCGCAAACCGCCGTGACCTCCGAAACCGGTAACTACCGGTTTCCGGCCGTGCCGCCGGGCGATTACGAGCTGACGTTCGAGCTCGCAGGATTCAACTCGCTCAAGCGATCGGGCATCGCGATCGGTCTTGGCTTCACGGCCAATGTCAACGTGGAGCTCGCGCTGGCGACCTTGCAGGAAACGGTGACCGTCAGCGGTTCTTCTCCCGTCATCGACACTACGACAACGCGCGTGCAGCAGAACTTCAAGATGGAGCAGCTGCAGTCGATTCCCAACGGCCGCGACATGTGGGCACTGCTCGCGGTGACGCCGGCGGTGCAGATGAGCCGCATCGACGTCGGTGGCAACCGCGCCGGCACGCAGACGGGCTATCGCGCCTACGGCCTGGACGGCCAGACACGCGTCCTCATTGAAGGCATCAACACCACCGAGGGCACGAGCGGTGCCGGGTTCTACTTCGATTACGCGTCACTCGAAGAAGCGTTCCTCGGCACGTCAGGTCAGACGGCGGAAATGCCGAACCCGGGCGTGCAAAGCCAGTTCATCGCGCGTTCCGGCGGCAACCAGTTCTCGGGTGAATACCACCTTGACTGGTACAACAACTCGCTCCAGGGTTCGAACATTCCCGACGAGTACACCGCGCCGACGGCATTCCGCAATTCACCGATCCGGCCGCACAGTAACGAGATCGATCGTTATTACGACACCGACGTCAACGTCGGCGGCCCGATCAAGCGCGACAAGATCTGGTGGTTCGGGACGTATCGCACCCAGTTCAACGCGATCCAGCAGCCGAATTTCCAGTTCGACAAGACCTTCGATACGAAGTTGTGGAACGCGGTCGGCAAGGGCACCTATCAGATCAACCAGAAGCACAAGCTGGTCGGCTACTACCAGTGGGGTCAGAAGATTCAGCCGAACCGCCTGCCGCAGGCCACCTACACCTACCGCGACGAGGGTCCGACCAATCGCCAGGATTCCGGCAGCTGGGTCTACAAGGGCGAGTGGAACGGGACGCTCAGCGACAAGCTCTACGTGGAAGCCCGTTACGGTGACTTCGGCTATTACTTCCCGCAGATCACCAACGGCACCGAACCGTATTACTTCCGCGACTCGGGCACGCTCGAAATCCGCGGCTCGCATCAGAAGAACCAGAACGACCGGGACCGCAAGCAGATCACCGGTGCCGCGACCTACTTCCTCGACACCACCAAGGGCAGCCACACCTTGAAATTCGGTGGCGAGATTCTCAAAGAGCTGCAGTGGTTCGGCGTGCTGCAGGGCGTCGGCGGGCACGTCGAGCACGTGTATAACAACGGCACCTCCAACCAGGTGATCTTCCGCGTCCCGACGGCCACGCAGGTCGGCGGCCTGAAGGACAACGACAACGGCCACCTCACCACCGAAAACGCCCTCGATTCGAGTTCGTTCTTCGTCAACGACACCTGGTCGCTCGGACGATTGACGATGAACGGCGGGCTGCGATTCGATCAGTACAAGGGATGGCTGCCCGAACAGAACCAGCTTGCGTCAAACGTCGGACCCGCGGCGATCCACCTGCAAGCGAAGACGTTCCCGGAAACCGACCTGTATACCTGGAACCTGTTCGCGCCGCGCATCGGCGTGGTGTTCGATTTGTCGGGCGACGGCCGGACCGTAATCAAGGCGAACTACGGTCTCTACTGGCATAACCCCGGCGTCGGCGTGTCAGACGATGCCAACCCGAACAGCGGCACGAAGACGGCCACCTATGGCTGGAACGACATCAACGGCGATCGCCGCTGGCAGCCGGGCGAAGAGACGACCCAGCAGAGCGCGTCGCTCGAAGGCTCCGTCAAACTCGACCCGAACATCAAGGCACCCTACTCGCATGAAGCCGCTGGCTGGCTCGAGCGGCAGGTCACCGACACCATTGGCCTGCGCGGCGGGTTCGTCTACAAGACCGAAGATGATCTGATCGCGCAATACATCGCGGCGCGTTCGCTGGCCGCGCACACCACGCCGTACAACTTCACCGATATCGGTATTGACGGCGTTCGCGGCACCGCCGACGATCGCGTGCTCAGCTTCCTTGGCCTCACGACTGCGCAAGCCGCGCAGTTGGGTACGACGCAAGTGGTCATGAACGTGCCGCGTTTCGGGCGTTACAAGACCGCCGAATTGTCGATGAACAAGCGCTATGGCAGCCGCTGGTCGGCATCGCTGGGCGGGGCGTACACCTGGATGACGGACTTTCCGAACACCTATCCGCAAAACCCGGCACAGCCAGGCGCCCAGGATCGCACCGTGTGGAACTTCAAGGCGTCGGGCTCGTACGATGCGCCTTGGGGCGTCCGCCTCTCGCCCGTGCTGCGTCACCAGTCCGGCGCCAATTACGCGCGCGAAGCGACGTTGACGTTCCCGGCTGGCATCACCGCGTCAGGCGTCAACAACAACCGTATTTACGTAGAACCGGCCAACGCCAATCGTGAAGACAACATCTGGGTATTCGACGTCCGCGCGGAGAAAACACTGAACTTCACGGACCGCCTCCGCACGCGCGTCATGCTCGACGTGTTCAACCTGACCAACAGCCACGCGTCGGAGACGATCAGCCGCGCGACCGGCACCGGCTATCAGAAGCCGTCGGCCATCCTTGCGCCGATTACGGCGCGTCTCGGTTTCCGGTTCCTCTGGTAAGTCTGTTAGCCTTCGGTCTTCGGCCTTCAGCCGTCTGCCTCCGGGTAGAGGGCTGAAGGCGGAAGGCAGAAGGCACCGATGACCGACCACTCCATCACCTACGGCTCCTATCTCGCCGTCGATGAACTGCTCGCGCTGCAGCGGCCGCGCAGCGAAGGCCCCGAACATGACGAAATGCTGTTCATCGTCATTCATCAGGTCTACGAGCTGTGGTTCAAGCAGGTGTTGCACGAGGTCGACCACGTCATCGAGCTGCTGGGCGCCCGCGATGCGCATCGCGCGCAGCACACGTTGAAACGCATACTCACCATCCTGAAAGTGCTGGTCGCGCAGCTCGATATTCTCGAGACCATGACGCCGCTGGAGTTCCAGTCGTTTCGGGCGCGGCTGGAAGCGGCCAGCGGTTTTCAGTCCGACCAGTTCCGGCAGCTGGAGTTCGTGCTGGGCAACAAGTCGCGCGCCGCCATCGAGCGCTTCGCGGCGGGTTCGCGCGCCAGGCGGGCGCTCGAGCAGCGCTTCGAGCGCGAGACGCTGTGGGACGCGTTCCTGAAGTATTTGTCGCGAGAGGGTTACGCGATCCCGCCGGCATCGTTATCGCGCGACGTCACGGCTCGCATCGAACCGTCGCCGGAGCTGCAGCAGACGCTGATCGATCTGTACCGAACGGATCCGAAGCACGTTGAGATGTGCGAGCGGCTGGTGGATCTCGACGAGGGCCTGCAGGAGTGGCGCTATCGCCACGTCAAGATGGTGCAGCGCACGATCGGGGCGAAGGTCGGTACCGGCGGGTCGAGCGGTGCGCAGTACCTCGCGGCCACGTTGATGACGCCGGTTTTCCCCGACTTGTGGGAGATTCGGTCGCGGCTGTAAGCCGGGTTTCGGCTTAAACCCAAAAAGCCGGAGCCGGGATTTTCAAGTGTTTGGATTCACCGGACAGGCCGCGCCTCACGCCATAAAATCAGGCCTATTCCCGCGCGTTTTTCCCCGTGCACGAGCGGCATGTCGCTTGCTCTATCACAGGGTGAAAGTTGGCCGTCCCCCACAGGAGTCAGCTTGTTTTCCCGCTGTAGCCCCTCGGGGCGCAGGCGGACGTTTTGAGCCAGGCTGACTAGGCCGCTGGCTCGGAGGGCCCCAGGGATTGGGGCCCTTGTTTTGTACGGTTTATGATTCCCGTTGAATGACTCGCGGCAACTTGCTGGTCGGCGTCGCGACGTTGTTGCTGGTCACGGTCGCGGTTCGGGCCGCCGACTCGGAGCTACGCCCAAAGCTCGACGCCTCGGATTTTCAGGACGCTCCAACCATCGGACCGCCACGCATGGCGAGCGCGGATGGATACCTCGGATCCGCATCGTGCGAGCGCTGCCACCAGGCGGATCACGCCAACTGGAAAGACTCCCTGCACATCAAGATGACCAAGCCCGTCGCTGAGGCGACGGTGCTCGGTGATTTCCGTAACGGCACGCAGTTCGCCGACCACGGCCGGTCGTACGCGTTCGGGACGAAAGATGGGAAGCCGTTCATCTCGATTGCGTTTGGAACCCGCCGCGCGGAGACCTTCGTCGTCGACTACACGTTGGGCGCCAAGCGATATCAGGGGTATCTATCGACACTGCCTGACGGGAGCATCTACGTGCTGCCGGTGTTCTGGCACGTCGAGAGCAAACGCTGGATCGACTGGAAGGAAATCACGCCGATTCCCGACGGCGCGCACGACATTCGCCAGATCTGGAATGCCAACTGTTTCAATTGCCACGCCACCAACCTCGCGCAGGGTTTCGATCCGATAGCGAAGCGGTACCGGTCGACGTGGACGGAAATGGGCATCGGCTGCGAAGCGTGCCATGGTCCCGGCCGCCAGCACGTCGAACTGATGGAGGCGTGGGAAAACAATCCGGCGATCAAGCCCTCGTACGACAACAGCGCGGCCAATCCGAAACTGAGCGATCTCCTCAAGACGCTGTCGATCAAGAGCGCGGAGCCGCGGCGCGTGTTCGATACGTGCGCGTATTGCCACGGCAACAAGAAAAATTCGTTTGTCGGGTTCCGTGCCGGCGATCGCTACGAAGATTACGCCACGCCCTTCCTGTTGAGCGATCCGATTCCGGCCAGCGACTTTCAGGGCGAGTTCTGGCCTGACGGCCGCCCTAATCGCTTCAATCGTCCGCAGGCACTGACCTTGAGCGGCTGTTTTCAAAAAGGCGTCATCACCTGCACCAGCTGCCACGTCGCTCACGGCAAACAGCCGCAATTCGAAGCGTCGTTAAAGGTCAACATTCATAACGGCCGTGACGGCGACACGCTGTGCACGCAATGCCACGACAAGCCGAAGCTCCGCCATCAGCCTTCAGCGGCCGGCCTGCAGCAAACCGCCGAGCCCTCGTTCACGGGCGCCGGCCTCGTGGCGCATACCTTCCACGCGCCGCAGTCAGAGGGCTCGCGCTGCATCAATTGCCACATGAGCGACGTCAATTGGCGGTTGCTGATCCGCAAGCGCGATCACACCTTCCAGGCGCCGGTGCCCGAGACGACGGCCGCGTACGGGATTCCAAACGCGTGCACCACCTGTCACGATGAGCGGTCGCCGGAGTGGGCGGCGAAGCAGATGGACGAGTGGTGGGGTGACGGGGCCCGCCGCGCGAAGTCGGCGTCGATTGCCGACACGATGTACCGGGCGGGCATGGGTGACGGCACCACGCTTCCGGATCTCGCGCGTGTCGCCGTTGACCGCTCGCAGGGTTTCGTGATTCGCGCCAGCGCCGCCGCCTACATCGGGCGGCTGGTTGGCGAGAGCCGAACCAGTAGCCGGCCGTCGCGCTCGGATCAAACGCAGACGTCGTTCGGCGGCGTCGCCATCGCGAAGATGGCCCGCAAGCCCGTCGTCGACGTCACGCCGGCCATCGTCAACGCGCTGATTGGCGCGGCGAACGATCCCGAGGCGACCGTCCGCGCCGCCGCTCTCGAGTCGCTTGGCATCGTCGGCGACCGCGAGCGATCAATCGCCCCCGTCCTGGCGCGTCTGGTGGACCAGGCGCGAGTGGTTCGAGTCAAGGCGGTGGACGCGCTGGTTAGTTTCGGTATCTTCGAGTTGCCCGGCCCCGCGGGAGACGCGTTGCGCAGGGCTCAGGATGAATACATCCTCAGTCTTGATTCATTCCCGGAGGTCGCCTTGAATCACGGTTCGAAAGGCTGGCTCGAAGCGGAACGCGGCAACGTGATCAGCGCCCGCGATGCGCTTAACAAAGCGACCACGCTCGATCCGAATTACGCGTTTGCCTGGGTGGTGAAGGGCGTGCTGTCTGCGCGCGAAGGAAAGTTCCAGGACGCGGTGGAAATGTGGAAGAAGGCCCGAGCCATCGAGCCTTCTTACCCCAACATCAATCAGCTGATCGCTGAAGCTGAGAAGCGGAAGTAGCTAGCCTTTCTTCAACTGCTCGATCAGCGCCTTGGCCTGCGCGGCCTCCGCCGAATTCGGATCAGCGGCAATCACCTTGTTCATCATCTCGATGGCGCCTGCGGTATCGGCCTTCTGCAGCCTGGCGAGACCAAGCTTGAAGATCGGCTTGCCCCACGCGGGATCCATCTGGGCGGCGCGCTCGTAATGCTTGACGGCCTCATCCGTCTCGCCTTTGGCGAACTTCACTTCGCCGAGGTTGTAAAAGACCTCGCGGCTCGCATTCACCGACGTCGCCACGTCCTGCAGCGACTTCTCGGCGTTGGCGAAGTCGCCTTTTTCCAGATAGGTCATGCCGATTTCGATCTTCGCCTTGTCGTTGCTCGGATCGGCCTCGACCACCTTCTGGTATGACGCAATGGCGGCGTCGTAATCCTTCTTCAGACGCTGCACCTGCGCGATTTGCCCGTGAATCATCGTCAGAGCGGGCGTTTTGGTGAGAATCGCCTGATACGCGGCAATCGCGGCGTCGTGCTGGCCCGCGTTCGCCAAGTCGATCGCCTTTTGCAGCTCGCCCTGGAGCTCCTTGGTGTTGACGCCGGCCAGCGCGCCGGCGGGACCGGCGGCACCGGGCGCGAGCACGAAGTCGACCGGCGGCATCGGCGCGCCGAGGCTGCGCACCGGCACGTTGCCCGACGAGGCGGCGAAGCCCGGAGCGGACGCGGTGATCTTCCACGTTCCGGTCTTGAGCCCGATGATCGAATAGCGGCCACGATCGTCGGTGGTCGCCGTGAACGACGATGGCGACGCGTTGGGGTTCTCCGCCGTCACGGTGGCGCCCTTCAGCGGCTGGCCCTTCTCGTCTTTGATCTGGCCGCCGATACGGCCAGTCTGGGCCGCAGCCGGCAGGGCCGACACGACCAGCGCCGCCATGAGGGCGACCGCCGAAAGCAACTTCTTCGAATCACGCATTGCCTGTATCTCCCTTAAAGATCGAACAACCGGATCAGTATATTAGCGCCATGATTCCGACGCTACTGAGCGCTTGGGTCCCGAGGCTCGCCACGAGTGCCATCGCAGCGCTGGTGATTTCGGGCCAAATTCACGCCGGCGCACAACAGGTGGCTCCGGCCTTGAACCGGATCGACGACCTGATGCGCGATGCCATCGCCGCCAAACTCACGCCCGGCGCCGTCATCGTCGTCGGCCGCGGCGACCAGACCGTCTACGAAAAGGCATTCGGGTTGCGGGCCACGGTGCCCGCCGAAGAGCCGATGACTCTAGATACGGTGTTCGACGTCGCCTCGTTGACCAAGGTGATCGCAACGACAACTGCAGTAATGACGCTGATCGAGGACGGCCGGCTCCGTCTCAACGACACGGTTGCGTCACACATCCCGGGGTTCGAGCGTTACGGAAAAGGCGGTATCACCATCCGCCATTTGTTGACGCACGTTTCCGGGCTGCGGCCGGACGTCGACCTGCACCCGTGGAGCGGATACGACGCGGCGATCGAGTTGGCGAAGGACGAAGTGGCGACGGCGCCTCCGGGCGACGTATTCGTGTACAGCGACATCAACTTCTTCCTGCTTGGCGACATCGTGACGCGATTGACCGGACAGTCGCTGGACGCGTACTTGAAAGCGCGCGTGTTCGCGCCGCTCGGCATGACCGAGACGGGCTTCCAACCGCCGA
>DASPNQ010000134.1:0-38535 GCA_035626435.1 Vicinamibacterales bacterium | reverse complement strand
CGCAGCCATCGTCGCGATCGCTGAATCCCACACGACGCGGCCATTCCATGTCGGGATCAACAGCCATCGCTCACCGGTCAAGGTTCCAGCAAGCGAGATGTCGTGCATGCCGGCGCGCAGCGCGACGCCAGCCGCCAGTTCGGCAGCGTCGACAGCCCGGCCATCGATCGTCGCCGACAACCGTAGATCATCGGCCACGGCGACGGCGAACGAGCCATCCGCCGGAACCTGCAAGTAGCCGCTCAACGTGATATCGAGGGTGGCGTACGGTGGCCGCTCCGTTTCATCAGCAGGCTGCTGCAACGTCGCCGGCGGCAGGTTGAAGAACCAGACCGGGAACTCGAGGGTGGACCGATACGCCCGCGTCATCACGGCCGAGCACCGCGGCGGCTCGCTACGCCAATCGGCCCGCACGTCCCAGGCATGCGGCACTAGCACGTTGTCGATGAACAGCGGCACGGGTGACGTAAAGCGCAAGCACCACCCGTCAGCCGTCGTCGTGGCCGCCAGCAACGATTTCCATACGAGCAGTGCCACGATCACCGCACGCATGGCTGTGCCTCGCGTGACCCGCGGATGGATCGCCAGCAACGCGGGCAACGCCAGACCGATCACCAGCGCGTCGGCACGGGCATCAAGCGGCGCGCCGTCGAGGGCGCCCGCCAATCGGGCGGGCCACAACACCGCCACGGCGGCGAGGGCGATCCAGATCAGCGCGCTCAGTCGACGCTCCAGCGTTGCGCCATGGTCAAGATTCGAAGTGTAGGCGATTGCTGCGGGTCAGGCGCGCGTACTCGACCATCAGCAGGCCGACCAGCAACGCTTCGCCATACCAGAACCAGCTTTGCCACATGTAGATCTCCCAGAAGTTCGTGCCGGCCAGCCGGTTGATCACGCCCAGGGGGATTACAAACGCGCTAATCAGCAGGTAACTGATGCCCCACCACACGAGCGCGCCGTGCCGCCGATCGATCCAGTAGAGGGTCAGCAGCACGTTCAGCGGAATGACCAACGCGATCAGGTAGTAGTAGTGTGCGAAAAAAAAACAGGAGCAGATGGTAGTTACGATCGACAGCTCGATGGCACGCCGCCGCAACTCGACGGCGGCCGGCAGGGTCATGCGCTCGAGGCGCGCGTGTGTCCACAAATACGCTGTCGCCACGTTTGCGCAGAGCAGCAGGTAAATCGCGGGGGGATTGACCCATGCGTGGGTTGACGCCATGGTGCACAGGCCGTGTCGGAGGTTGGCCAGCGTCGATCCGTGCTCGACCCATCCTTCGCAAAAACCAGTGCCGTACAAGTGTCCGGTCTGATCGCGGCCGAAGCCGAAGCCCCACAGCGCAAACACCTGACGCGCGTGCCCGGGAACGTTGTTGTTGAAGAAGTACTCCAGGCCGAACAGCCAATGTGAGATCGCCAGAACGGCGAGCGACGTCGCGCCGAAGATGGCGGCCGCCCGCCACCAGCGGCGCAACAGGAAATAGCCCGAGAACATCAACGGGATGTATTTGAAGAACGCCGCATATGCCAGCAGCGCCGCGGCACGGCCTCTTCGCTCCGCCAGCAGTGCGAGCAGCGCACCGGCGAACAAGGCCGTCAGCACGATCTCGAATTCCCGCTGCAGGTAGGCCTGCAGCAGCGGAAAGAACAGAAACGTCGATGCGAACATCGGCACGAGGAGACCGCGATCGGCGCCGAGGCGCTGCGCCGCGCGCCACAGCAGCCAGAACATCAGCGCGAGGACGCCGGCATACACGGGCAGCAGGATCGCCGCAATCTGGGCGAAGGAATCGAGCAAGCCGAGCGGATACAGTGTCAGATACTGCGTCGGCCCGTGGTAATACGTCGAGGTGTGATACCCCCAAGCCGCGCCGAGATCGGGACTGTTCCAGAGCGTCGGATTCAACGCCTCGACGTGCGCGCCGGGCATGGACGCGTAAAAATCGCCGCGTGTGCGGCCGGTTGCCGACCACGTGACGCCGGCAACGCGGGCGATCACGACGGCGATCACTAGCATCGCAATCGGCCTTGGCAGCGATCTGCTCAATGTGCCTTGAAAGTATAGTGGAGCGCGCGTGGTCGAGATTGATGTTGCGGTAATCGGCGGCGGTGTGACCGGGCTGTCATCGGCGCTAGCCCTCGCGCAGGCCGGCGCCTCGGTCTGCGTGATCGAGCGCGAACCGAAGACCGGCCGGGCGACCAGCACGCATAACAGCGGCGTGATTCATGCGGGCCTGTACTATCCGACGGCCTCGCTGAAGGCGCAGCTCTGCGTCGAAGGGCGCGAGCGGTTGTATACGTTCTGCGCGGCGCACCGTGTCCCGCACCGGCGGTGCGGCAAGCTGGTGATAGCTTCCGGCCCGGAGGAAATTGCCGCGCTCGAGGCACTCCATCAGCGTGCCCACCAGAACGGCGTGACCTCGGCGGCGCTTGTCGATCCGGCGTTTGTTCTGAGCAAAGAGCCGCACGTGCGGGCCGTCGCCGCGCTGTGGTCGCCCGACACCGGGATTCTCGAGGCGGAAGCGTTGGTCAAAACCCTCGAGCATCTATGCCGGGACGCGGATGTGGCGATCGTCGTCGGGAGCCCGATCGTCGGCGCCGACAACACCAGCGGCGGCATCGAAATCGTCACCCCGCACGAAACCATTCTCGCCGCCACCGTCGTAAACGCATCGGGTCTCTATGCGGATACCACGTCGGCGCTACTCGGAGGTATGGATTTCAAGATTTATCCGTGCCGTGGCGAGTACGCGGAGCTGGCCCCGTCGCGGCGCGGGATGGTGAACGGTCTCGTCTATCCACTGCCGCACGCATCGGGAGCCGGCCTTGGGGTGCATCTGGCCAAGACGACCTGGGGTACGGTCACGCTCGGACCGACGATTCGTTATCAGGAGGAAAAAGACGATTACGAGACTGGAAGAATCCCGCTCGAGGAATTCGTCGAGCCGGCGCGGCGGTTGCTGCCGTGGATCACGTTGAACGATCTTCAGCCCGGCGGCAGCGGCATTCGAGCCAAGCTCCACGGACCTGGCCAGATGTTCGCGGATTTTCTGGTCCAGCGCGACACCGTCAACCCGCGGGTGATCCAGGCTTCCGGGATCGACTCACCGGGCTTGACGTCGTGTCTGGCAATTGGCAATCGCGTGGCGACGATTTGGCGCGAGGGCTGATCAGGCGATCAGCTGGCCCGACTTGATGCGCGCCATATCCGCATCGACCATCATCGTCACCAGGCCTTTGAAGTCGACGCTCGGCTCCCAGCCAAGTTTCTTCTTCGCCTTGGCGGGATCGCCGATCAGGTGATCGACCTCGGCGGGCCGCAGAAATTTCTGATCGATGCCGACGTGCTTCTGCCAGTCGAGGCCGACGTGCGCGAATGCGACTTCGACGAGCTCCTGCACCGAATGCGCCTCGCCGGTGGCGACGACGTAATCATCCGGCTCGTCCTGCTGCAACATCAACCACATCGCGCGGACGTAGTCGCCGGCAAATCCCCAGTCGCGGCACGCATCGCGATTGCCCAGCATCAATTTGTCGGTCAACCCGAGCTTGATGCGGGCCACACCGTCGGTGACCTTCCGGGTGACGAACTCGATGCCGCGCCGCGGCGATTCGTGATTGAACAGGATGCCCGAGCACGCAAACAGCCCGTAGCTCTCGCGATAGTTGACGGTGATGTAATGGCCGAAGACCTTCGAGACGCCGTAGGGGCTGCGCGGATAGAACGGCGTCATTTCGGTCTGCGGCACTTCGCGGACGCGCCCGTACATCTCGCTCGACGATGCCTGGTAGAACCGAATCTTCGGGTTGACGCTGCGGACGGCTTCGAGCGCGCGCGTCACGCCCTGCGAGTTGTACTCACCGGTGAGCATCGGTTGATCCCACGATGCCGGGACGAACGACATCGCGCCGAGGTTATAGAACTCTTCCGGCTGCGCGCGCTCCACCGCCTTGATCAGCGACAGCTGATCGAGCAGGTCGGCCTGTAGCAGCGTAATGCGATCGAGCAGATGCTGGATGCGCCAGACGTTCGGTGCGCTCAAGCGGCGAACCACCCCGAACACTTCGTATCCTTTATCGAGGAGCAGTTCAGTCAGGTAGGATCCGTCTTGCCCGGTGACACCGGTGATCAGCGCGCGTTTGCGGTTAGCCACGACCCGCCATTATGCCATGGGGCGATCGAGAACCGCGCGCCAGGTCAGTTCTCGCCCTGCGGCATCGATCGGCGCCGGCCAGACCGCCGCCGCCGCATAACCAACGAGCAGCGTCGCCGCAAGCCCGAACGTCGACGGCCAGAGGAAGCCAATCGCGCTGTGATACGCGACGTAGTACGCGACGCTTGCCCCGGCAACGCCGGCGACCAGCACACCGTCAGCGCGAGAGCCGCGGCTGAACATCGCCAGCAGGTAGATGCCAAACAACGGCCCCGTGAAGGCGTTGACCAGGCGGTTGTTGATCTCGATGAGGTTCCCCAGACGCGACACGTTACAGGCAAGCACGGTGCCGGCGATGCCGAACAGCACCGTCGCGACGCGTGAGACCAGTACCTGGCGACGCTGATCGGCACCGGCACCGGCGGCACGCACGTCTCGTCCGAGCCACAAGCGATTGTAAAGATCGACGACGAAGACCGAGCTGCAGGAATTGATCGCGGAGTCGATGCTCGACAGCGAGGCCGCCATGATCGCCGCGATCACCAGTCCGACCGCCCCGGCCGGGAACGCCAGCGACATGAAATACGGCAGCAGCTTGTCGGTGGAATATTCCGCCGGTAGCGCATGTGTCTGAAAATACGCAAACAGCGCCAGTCCGATAAACGCCAGACCAAGCATCCACAACGCGTCGCCGGCCGCATTGACGACGAAAGCGCGGCGGGTGTCCGCCAGCGACCGGGTCGTTTGCATGCGTTGCACCATCACCTGGTCGCTCGTGTATTGCGCCATGCGTCCGACAATCAACGCGACCAGCAACGACAGCGCGGTCATCGGTTGCGCAAAGAAGCTGGTCACGGCAGGAATGAGCGACGTCGCCGCCGGATCCGTCAACGGCGGCCAGACATCCAGCTTGCCGGCTTCGCTGGAGACGCGCCAGATTTCCAATGCCCCGCCCGGCACGCTCACCAGCACGATCAGCGCGGTGGCAGCCAGTCCACCGAACATGATGCAGAACTGAATCACGTCGTTCCAGATGACCGCCTGGATGCCGCCCAGCATCGTGTACACAGTCACCAGTGTGCCGACGACGATGGTGACGGTGTTCAGGTCGATCGCGCCTCCGGACGCCGCATTGATCGCCAGCGCCGGCACATACATCGCCGTCGCCATCCAGCCCAGCCGCCACGCCACGAAGATCAACGCGCCCAGCGTGCGCACGCGCACGTCGAAACGCGCCTCGAGATATTCGTAGACGCTGTAGATGTTCAGCCGCCGGTAGAACGGAAAGGCGACGCGCGCCACCCATGGATACAGCACCAGCCACGACAGCACGCCGAGCGTCAGCACGGCGCCATACGTGATCGTCGCCGATGGCTGCATCAGATAGTCCATGCCGCTGTTGAGCGCCGCCATCAGCGACAAGCCGACCGGCAGCCAGCCCATCTTCTGGTCGGCGCGCATGTAGTCGTCGAGACTGCGCTGGCGTCGCGAGAAATAAATGCCGACGCCGGCCATGCATAGCAGGTAGACCGCGATGATGACCCAGTCGATCGTTCGGAACGAGGACGTCATGCGTGAGCGCGCTACAAAAGGACGCCGTAGGTCAGGACCGCGTGTTGCAGCCACACGAGCCACGCGGTCAGCGACCGCATCGGTCGCGTGCGGGTTCCGCCATCGGCCCGCCACTGCTGATCGATCGCGTTGCCGTCAAGCCGGACGCGGCGTTCGGGATCGAGAGTCACGGTTGTCGGCGCGACGCCGCTCCGCACCGTAAATTGACGGTTCGACTCGTTGTCCCGCCACCACACGGTCGAACGCAGCTCGGGGCCAAACTCCAGCACGATCGGAATACCGTCCGCAAACTGAGTAAACAAGGGCGGCCCTTTGCGGCTGATCGTCCAGGTTGTTTCATGACACGGCTGACCGTCGCATTGATCGGTACGTGTGGCCACCTCGGTCAACGTGTAGTTGACGGAGAAGTCGGGTCGCATCGCGGCGGTTACCCAGTCAAGCGGGATGCCAAGCGCCGATTCGAGCGTGGTGCGCAGTGCGTCCGCGTCGATCGCCGGCCGCGAGTCTGTGGCGACGACGCGTAAGGCGCCGGCTAGCGCCGGCCAGCCGACCACGCCTTCGAGCGTCGCGATGACCGCGGCGCGATGCTGAACGTCGTGCGGCGCGCGGTCGTCGTGTGCTCCGCGAGGCAGCGCCAAGATCGGGAGCTCCCAATGAACGTGGCCGCCGAACAGCCTCACGGTATCGGCATGGTGCCCGGGTTGATGCTGCGCGTAGTCGAACAACTCTTCGACCACCCGGGATTGCAGGTGCCACGCAATGCCCTCGACCCAGTCATCGGCGTTGCGGAGGTGCGACAATCTCGCTTGCGCAAGCGCGAAGGCGACCTGCGATTCGAGCGCCATTGAGGCGGGTGAAGACCACCACGGCCGGCGCACGCGGATTGGCGCTGCCAATTCGGTTGTCGACGTGCCGAGCCATTCGTCGTAACGGCGCTGCGCAACCTCGAGGGCACGATCGACACGTTCGCGCTCGGCCGCCGAGAGACTGCGGCCGTCGTCGATGACCACCGTAACCGAAGATAGGGAGCCCGACGACGCGGCGGCCGCGGCCGCCGCCAACACCATCGCGCAGCAGGCCGCGACGGGCTTCAGAGGCATTGCGGTAGTATACGTGGCCAGTTGCGTACGGCGCGCCTTCTGAACATCGCGGTCATCGCCGTCGTGAGCACGCGCATCGCGACGACGGTCTGGGCCGCCCTCTGGAACAACCGCGGCGACTTCTACGCGTCGCTGCCGGGCACCTACGTCAAGTGGGTGAACCCAACCCTGTGGAACAGCCCGGACATGCGCGGCGCCATGGGCTATCACCTCGATACGTACTATCACGGCCCGACGCAGTACCTGACGCTCTACCCGATCGCGTTCCTCGATTCGTACGAACAGATCGCCTGGGCGCTGCTGCCCTTCTACATCGTGCTCATCGCGGCAGCGTGGTTCTGCCTGCATCGGGCGCTGACCACGCTCGCGGCGGGGCGCAACATTGCGGTGCCGCTTTTTGCCGCGGTATTTCTGTTCTTCCCGCTGTTGCAGGCTTTCATCCAGCGCGAGTTCGAAGTCGTCACCTATTTCGCGCTGTCGTTCGCGCTGTTGCAGCTGATACGGAATCGGCTTGGTGTAGCGGGCGCGGTGTTCGGCTACGTCGCCTGGTTCAAGTACATCCCGCTGATGCTGCTTGGCTACTGCGCGTTACGCGGGTGGACCCGGGCCGTCGCGGCGTTCGTCATCACGTCGATCGCGATTGTCGGGCTGACCCAGGTCTCGTTTGGCCTCGGCGAGTTCTACAACAACAACGTGCCAGGTCACGCGGCGCAGGTCTTTCGTGTGTTGGATTACAGCTTCTACTACGACGCGGGCGGCGTCCTGAACGGCGATGGTTTCTGCAAGGGCTGGTTTGAAACCGAGACGACGCTCACCAACCTTCGTCATGGCCTTTGCGCGATCTCGGCGCGCGTGCCGTGGGTGGCGCCGAACGTCGTTTACCTGCTGATTTGCGCGGCTGTCGCGGTGAGCTATCTGGTCACGCACGCGAGGCTGACGCGGCGGCCACCGACGCAACACGTCGATGAGGGTTGGCGGCGGGCCCTCGAGCTGTCAATCGTCATCACGATCTGCTCGTGTTTCTTCTTCGCGCACTACTACTACCTGATCGCGCTGACCATTCCGTTCTCGGTACTGCTGGTCCGCTTCATCGTCTTTCAGCGCCGCGCCCGGCTGGCAGTGTGGATGGCCGCATACGTGATGGTCTCGGCATTCGTGGTGCCGGCCGGCATGCTGTCGCGTGTCTCGGGCGTGGACGTGTGGGCGTGGTACGTCGGCGCCGGATGGTGCCTGTACGGCGAGCTGCTGTTGATCGCGTTGCTGATGCATGAATATTGGGAGCTGGGCGCCGAACGCGCCGTCGCTACCGCGATGCAACCCGCCGCGATATCCTAAACGCCGTGCGCTGGTACAAGTTCGTCGCCATCATGCTCGGCCTCGCGATCGCCGCTCTGGCTGCGGAGGTGGCGTTGCGGATCGCCGGGATGGGCTACGGCAGTTCGCCGATGGAGTCCGACGAATACCTCCATCACGTGCATCCGCGCAATTACACCTTCGTCGAGCATCACCCGTCCGGCGAATTCGGCGGCTTTGACATCGAATACAACGAGGAACGGCGCGCCTACCGCGGCCGGCGGGCGACGCCGGTCGCGCCGGCATCCGGGCGCCTGCCGTGCCGCGTCGCGCTGATGGGCGACTCGTTCACCGAGGCCGGGCAGGTACCGTTCGAGCAGTCGTTCGCAGGACTGCTCGAGTCAGCCGCACGTGAGCGCTGCGAGGTGCGCAATTACGGGACGCGGTCCTACAGCCCCTCGATCTACCTCGTGCAGTGGACGCGTGACGTGCAGCCGTGGAAGCCGGATGTCGTGTTCCTGCAATTGTTCGGCAACGACGTTCGCGAAGATTTCAACTACCTGCAGAATGCGACGCGCGACGACCGCGGGTTTCCGACGGCGATTCATGGTCCGGGCGGCGGCTGGCTGTTCGCGCAGCTGCGTAAGCTCTACATCGCGCGTTTTGCCCGCGCCCTCTATATGCGTGCCGATTGGGCGTGGCAGCATCGCGGCCAGGAACAATGGACGGTCGGCGGCGTCGTCGAAGAGAATCCCGATTTCCTCGGTGAAAGTCCCGCGCTCGTCAAGGAGCTGGATCGGCGGGTTCGCGCCGCGGGCTCGCGGTTGGTGGTGATGTCTGTGCCGTCGCGCTATCGCCTGATGGGTGACGGACGCATCAAAGTCGACCACGACTTTCATCAGACGATCAAAGAATTCGCCGCTCAAAACGGCATCGAATTCCTCGATTTGCGCGAGCCTTTCGAGCGCGCCGCCAGCGCCGGCATCCAGCTGTTCTGGCAGCGTGACATTCACTTCAACGCCGCCGGCAATCGGGTCGTCGCCGCGACGATCGCGCGGCGGTATCCGGAATACTTCACGAGGGCAGCCGAAATTGACGGCCCGGAGGTTGCGGCCGCCTTTCCCCAGTCGTCCCGCTGACCGGCCTACATCGCCGTCCGGGACGTCACCGCGAAGATCGCGAACGCGACCCATCCCCATAACAAGAACGCGAACATCGCGGCTAGCGAACGCCGATCCGTGCGGGTCAGGAGTGCACCAAGCCGATCGCGCTCGAGCCAGGCAACGACGGCACACAGCATCAGGATTGGATCGAAAACAAACGAGTAGCGCGGCTTCGAGATCGCGACCAGGCAGAGGACCAGCGCGCCCGCGATGACAGCGGCAAAGACCCGCGCCATACGCTGATCGCGATGGCGCAGGATGAACCACCCGATCAGTCCGCCGAACAGGACGAGGGCCCATTCGACATTCGCGGCGGCGAGTAGGGCGATCGACGCGGGCGCGAACACACCTGCGCGCTTCTCCCCGCCCAGCAATTCGAGCACGTCGGTCTTCGGCACGAACACCCGGGCCAGGCGGCCCAGCGCGCGTCGTGCGAACTGAATCGGGTGTTCGCGAATCCATTGCAGGGCCAATCGCTGCGACTCGGCGGGGCTCAATGTGAACGGCGGCGCGGTGCCGTCCATTTGCCGGCGCCTGAATTCAATCTGCTCGGCGGTGGCGCGCGGGTCGAACAGGTTCAGATCCTCGGCGTACATGTCACGGTTGCCGATGTAAAGGTTGTAGGCGCTGTTGGTCGAGATCGTGGCTTCACCGGCATACGACCAGTTGCGGAGCACGAAGGCGCCGACCACCAAGCCGCCAACAACCATACACGTCGCGGCGGCGGCATAGCTGGCCCGGCGGCGATACGCGACGGCCGCGGGAACAAAGACCAGCAACGGCAACAGGCTTGGCCTCGTGAGAGAAGCCAGACCCGCAACGGCGCCAGCAGCGCTGAATCGTCCGAACGACGCATGTCCCGTCGTTACCAGCAGTACCAGGATCAGCGTCGCGAGCAGCGCCGGGATCTCCGATGTCGCAAACTGCGCGTGCGAAATCGCCGGCAGATACAGGGCGTAACCAACGGTCGCCCCTTGGGCCAGCCGTGTGGCTCGAGCGGGCGCGTCGCGCCAGATTGCGTGGCCCAGACGCATGCCAAGGGCGTAGATCGCCGCGGCGCAGATGGTGTCCATCACGATCCACGCCAGCCGAACGATCGCCACCGAGTCAGAGCCGGTGATCAGCCTGACGAGCGCGATTAGCCAGCCGGTCAGCGGCGGCCAGAATACGTCCTGACGCCCCTGCAGCAGCGCGGTGGCGACCTGGTAATAACTGTCTTCGTCGGAAGCGAATCGCGTCGACGGCACAACCAGCCAGACGGCCAGCCGGATCGACAGCGCGAGTGCAATCGGCCAGGTAAAAATGGTGCGATAGTATACCTGCCGGTGTCGATGTCCTCGAACAGCATGACGCGCTCGACGCTGCCGCTGGCGGTCGCGGCGGGCCTCGCCCTGGCCGTGGCGCTGGTCGCGTCGCCGCTGCTGGTCGTCGCGATCATCGTCACGCCGTTTTGTCTGGTGTGGTGCGGCCGCGGCTTACCGGATTCCGAACGGCGACTGCTGATTGCAATGCTGGCCGCCGCGATCGCCGTCCGCGCGGTGGTGGTCGCCGCCCAGATGCTTCAGGGACTACCGTCGCTCAACGATCTGAGCGTTGGTGCGCTGGCCGGCGACGAGTCGTATTACCTCTCACGCGCGATTCGGGTCCGCGATGTGTTGCTCGGGTATGGCGCCACCAGTTACGACTTCTTCGTGATCAATGACGAGTACGGGCAAACCAGTTACCTGGCGGCAATGTCGTGGCTGCAACTGGTGTTTGGGCCGACTCCGTACAGCCTGAAAGTCATCAACGGAATCATTTACGTCCTCGGCGCGGCGCTGCTCTTCAGAGTGTCCCGAGCCGCGTTCGGCACGCTGCCCTCGTTCACAGGATTGGTCGTCCTGCTGTTTCTGCCGTCATTGCTGTTCTCGTCCGTCTCGCTGTTAAAGGAGTCGTCTTACTTTTTTGCAAGCGCGGTGCTGGTAACGGCCGCATGGCACGCCGTGCGGCGCGCGCGCCTGCATGAATGGGCGGCTGCCGCGCGGTGGGCGTCGATGATCGTCGCGACGCTTGTCGTCCTCGACGGCCTCAGACGAGGTGGTCTGCTGCTGATGGGCGGTGGCATGCTCATCGGGCTTGCCATCTGGCTGGTCGCGCAATCGCGAACCCGGCTGGTAGCGGCGGCGCTGGCGTGTGTCTTGGCGTTCGGCGCCGTATTTACGGTTCCGGCACTCCACGATCGTTTTCTGCGTGGTGTTGAAACCGCCGCAAAACTCCATGCCGGCCATGTCTTTACGATTGGACACGTCTACAAGTTGATGGACGACGGGTTCTATTACACGCCGCAGGCCGCGCCGCAATGGCAGCTTCGTTTCGACGATGGCCAGGCGATCCGCTTTATCGGTCGAGCGCTGCTCAGTTTTTTAGTGACGCCGTGGCCGTGGGAAATGCGGTCATTCGGCGAGCTGGCGCTGCTTCCGGAGCATGCGCTGTGGTATTTGATCGTCGGCCTGCTTGCCGTCGGGATACCAGTTGCGTGGCGCCTCGACGCCGTCGCCACGTCGCTGTTTCTTGGCTTCGCCCTGTCAACAGCGACGGTTGTGGCGCTTACCAACGGCAACGTTGGCACGCTGTTCCGGCTACGCGGTCTGGTGACACCCTACCTGGTGTGGACGAGCGCCGCCGGACTGTGCGCCATCGGTGAACGCGCCGTGGCGCGCGCCGCGCGACCGCCCCTCGGCGCACCGAGGCCGGCGCTGTGAGCATCGTCGACGAGCGGGGCCGCCTGTTTGGCCGTATCAACCTTATCGATGGCGCGGTCGCCGCATTCCTGCTGTTGCTCGTTCCGCTTGGCTACGCCACCTACCTGCTGTTTCGGCCGTCGGCACCCTCGATCGAGTCGGTGACGCCGACCGCTGTCACCAAGGAGGAGGAACGGATCACCATAGGCGGACGCCCGGTTGCCAAGTTCAAAGTGCGCGGGAACGGATTTACGCCATTGTTACGCGCCCGCGTTGGCGATGCCGATGCGCTCGGGTTCGTGTTCGAGAATCCCAATTCCGCCGACGTACTCGTCGGCGCGATTCCGCCTGGCGCCCACGATCTGGTGCTGCTGGATGGACGTCAAGAAGTCGCGCGGGCCCGCGGCGCAATCAGCACCGAACCGGCGGCGGCGAGCATGTCGACGGTGCGCGCGGTCGGCTGG
This sequence comes from Vicinamibacterales bacterium, assembly GCA_035626435.1. Classification (GTDB taxonomy): domain Bacteria; phylum Acidobacteriota; class Vicinamibacteria; order Vicinamibacterales; family UBA2999; genus 12-FULL-67-14b. The sequence continues at coordinate 26,069 of DASPNQ010000134.1, read as the reverse complement.
CTCGTCAATCTCGATGATCAGCAGACGACCGCGATCGCGGTGGGGACGTCGCTGCCGCCGGACCGTCCCGCCTACCGGGTTGTCGCGCTCGGACCGGTGGCTCCCGCTTTCCGGCGACTGTCCACCATCGAGGTCCCCGTCGACAACCGCTACGCCCGACGTGCCCTGTTATCGCTCAAATGCGACATCGCCGCATCAAATCCGTGCGCAGCGATGAATGTCGACAGTGCCGCGCCGGTAACCATTTCGCTCCCGGGACCTGGCGGGTCGTTCGCGTTCGAGATCGAAGAGTTGTTGCCGCCGACACCGGCGACGCCGGCTACACTTCGGATGCGGTTGACGACCGGCGGGTCGCTGCCGATCCGCCAGGGCGATCGCGACGTCCTGCTCGACGAGCGGGCCGCCGTGGTCTCGAGCGTCGCTGGCGAGATCGTCACGCTCGATCTCGGCATCGATCGCGGACGGGACGGCTGGCGATATCGCGGCCAGAGGGTGGTGCCCGGGGCGCCGTTCACGTTCACCACCGATCGCTACGAGGCCGCTGGCGTCGTGCAATCGGTTGAGCCGAAAACCCCACAGCCGTGATCGACGCGAATTTTCCGGCCCTGTCGCGCTGCGTGTCCGAGAGCCTACTGTGGCGATCCCTCACCGAAGCCGCTGGGGTCACCGCTTCTGCCTGGAGTTCCTCAGCGACCCGGCGTGCGCTGGCCGCGATGCTGGCGCTGGCCGACCTGCGCACGGTGTCGAGCGTCGGGGCGGCCGCGGGACTTCTCGCGGCCGCCGCACACGCGGCCACTCCCGAATATGTGAGGTCGGGTCTGCCGCTCTTCTGGCCAATCGTCGGCATCGTCGTGCTGGCGGCGATCGCGTTTTTCGCCGCACCCATCGAGCGGGCGTGGCCCCGCTCGACACTGGCCCGGCTGCTGTTTCCACGCGCGCACGATCGGTGATCACCCGGCGCGATCTGCTGAAAGCCGCGTCTGCCACCCTGCTTTGCCGGACGGCCGCGCGTGCGCAAGACCCCGGACGCGAGGTGCTGTACAACGGCATCACGTTGCCGTCGCCATGGCCGCCGCGCCGTCATACGTGGGACGAAATACCGCAACGGCCGCCCTACCTCGTCGCGCCGCCGCCCGTTATCAACATCGACACCGGACGCCAGCTGTTCGTCGACGATTTTCTGATCGAGGAATCAGGGTTGCACCGCGCGTTCCACAGCGCGACCTATCATCCGGCTAGCCCAGTACTGCGGCCCGTACGCGATTGGGAGCGCCGTGACCCCTACGAACGCGTCACCGGTCATCCCAGTCCAACCGCAATGGTCTTCAGCGACGGGGTATTTTTCGATCCGGATGATCGTGTCTTCAAGATGTGGTACATGGCCGGATACCAGCAGCACACCGCGCTGGCCATCTCGCGCGACGGTGTCGAATGGACGCGGCCCTCGCTGCCAATCGTGCCAGGCACCAACATCGTTGTGAACCGCGGACGCGACTCGACCACCGTGTGGCTCGATTGCGACGCCCCGGCGGCCGAACGCTACAAGATGGCTGCTTACGATTTGGAGGCCAAGGTCCTGCGCCTGCACATCTCTCGCGACGGCGTGCGCTGGCGCGAAGTCGGTCAGACCGGCACGTGCGGCGACCGCAGCACGTTTTTTCGCAACCCGTTCCGGAAGGTCTGGGTGTTCAGTCTCCGAGCGGATCGACCTGGAACGCTGACCCGCTACCGGCGATATATCGAGTCGCATGACTTCATTTCGACCGCGTGGTCGGACGCAGATCCGGTGATCTGGGCGGGCAGCGACTCTGCGGATCTCCAGCGGGACGACCTGCGAACCACCCCGCAGCTCTACAACCTCGACGCGGTCGCATACGAGAGCGTGATGCTCGGACTGTTCACGCTCTACCGAGGTGAACGGCAGGACCGGGAGAAGCCCAACGACATCTGTGTCGGGTTCAGCCGCGATGGTTTCCATTGGACGCGCGACGCCCGTGACCCGTTCATTCCCGTATCCGAACGCGCGGGCGACTGGAACTGGGGCAACGTCCAATCGGCCGGCGGCGGCTGCGTGATCGTCGGCGACACGCTGCACTTCTACGTCAGCGGACGCAAAGGCGTAACCGGCACCAATCTGCCAGGCGAGTGCACGACTGGATTGGCGACGTTGCGGCGCGATGGCTTTGCTTCAATCACCGATCAGTTTCCGGCTGGCGCCGCGCGACCCGTGTCGCGGTCGCGTGGGGCGCTGGTCACCCGCGTGCTGCGGTCGTCGGGCGGTCACCTGTTCGTCAACGCGAACATTCGCGGCTCGCTTAAAGTCGAAGTGCTGGACCGCGCGGGACAGCCGCTGAAGCCGTTTACCGTCGACCGCTGTGTGCCGGTCACCGGAGATGGCACACGCCTGGGGGTCGAATGGACCGGCAGCTCCTTGGCGACGATCGCGGGTCAGCCGATTCGCCTGCGCTTCGTGCTCGATCGCGCGCACTTGTTCGCGTTCTGGATTAGTCCTTCGCCGGCCGGCCACAGCCGCGGCTATGTCGCGGGCGGCGGCCCCGGATATTCCGGCGCACTCGATGCCTGAACACCACGAACCGCAGGTCGGCAGGGTGGTGGGTCTGGCTCTGCCGGCCGTGTTGTATCTGGCAATTTTTTTCGCGCTCGAGCCGCACCTCTTGCAGCAGTTCTCGACCGCCTTTTATTTCGGCGGCGCGGACGGTTACCAGAACGTCTGGAACCTATGGTGGGTCGACAAGGCGGTTCGCGAGCTGCATTCGCTGCCGTGGCACACCACCTATCTGCATCATCCAGCGGGCACCACGCTCGTGGGACACACGTTGAACCCATTCAACGGCCTGTTGGCGATCGTGCTGCTGCGGACGATGTCGATGGTGCAGGCCTACAACACCATCGTGGTGTTTTCGTTCGTCGCGGCGGGCGTTTCAGCATTCTCGCTGTGCCGTTACGTCACCAGGTCGTTTGGCGGCAGCCTGCTCGGCGGCGCGCTCTTCACGTTTTCGAGCTTCCATTTCATGCATGCCGACGGCCACCTGCAACTGACCGCGCTCGAATGGATCCCGCTGTTCGTGTTGTGCTGGATGCGATTCTGCGACGAGCGGACGTGGACGCGTGCGTGGGCGGCAAGCGGCGCGCTGTTGCTGGTCCTGCTGTGCGATCTCTACTACTTTGCGTACTGCGTGATCGCCGGCGCGTTGTTCGTGGTGTGGCGAGCGCGTCAGACGCGCGACACCTGGTTTCTACTTCGCCCGTCCGCCGCGCCGCTGCTCGGTGCATTCATCGTACCCACGCTCGCGACCGCGGGCGTACTCCTCGGCACATTGGTCTACCGTCACAGTGTCGATCCGTTTTTCGGCACGCATTCGCCGCGCGAACTGTCGATGGATCTGCTGTCGCCGTTCGTGTGGGGTTACTACTGGCGCTTTCGCGACTGGGTGCAGCCGCTCTGGCAGCCGTTGTCCCGCTATGTCACTGAAGCCAGCGTTCACCTCGGGATATCCGTGATCGCGCTCGCCATCTACGGCTGGCGGCGACGCTCGCGCATCACGGTGCTCCATGGCGGATTCTGGGTGCTGCTCATCGCCTTCTTTGGCGTCATGGCGCTCGGACCAAACTTGAAAATCGCCGGGCGCGAGGTTGGCTTTGGCCATGGGATGTCGATCATGGGGTACGACCGCGTCAACCCGCTGGTGCTGCCCTATGCGGTGCTGTGGTTGATCTTCCCGCCCTGGCGGCTGGCCGGCGTCCCCCTGCGCATGATGGTGATGGTGCAGCTGGCTGTCGCCGTACTGGCCGCCGCGGGCTGGCATGCGCTGATGACATCCCGCCATCGCGGCAGAGCGATCCCCGCCGCCATGCTCTTGTTCGCGGTCACCTTGGAGTACCTGCCCTACCCACTGCGCACCACGCCCGCGGTGACACCGTCCTACGTCGAAGCGCTGCGGACGCTCCCGCACGGCGCCGTGCTGGATCTCGCGTCCAACGGCCCGCAGGCGCTGTACTACCAAACCGTTCACCAGAAGCCGATTGGCTTCGGCTATATCTCGCGTACGCCGACCTCGGTCGACCTCGCGGATCAGGCGCTCGCCAGATCGATCCTCAGCGGCAACTGGGCCGAGACCGCCACCGCCCATGGCTTCCGCTATGTCGTCAAGCGCGACCGCGCCGCGGAAGTGATGATGCGCGGTGTCGACCACGCGCCGCTGGCGCCGATCGACCGGTCGCGAGAAGTGTTCCGCGACGGTGACGTGGTGATTTACGAGTTTGAACGTGAAGCGCGCTGACTGGCTCCTGCTCGCCGCGCTCGCGCTGACGTCGAGTGCGTGGTGTTTCACCGCCTCTCGTCAGCTCGGGGCGACGTTCGACGAACCGTTCTATTTCGAGAGCGGTCTCGATTACTGGCGGCGCGGTCACTTCGGGCAACTGCTGTCCGCCGGCGTCATGCCCCTGGCCCCGCATCTCCAGACGCTGCCGATTTTCATTGCCGAGCAGACGACGGGACAGACCCTGTCAGTGGAAAACGACCTGGGCGAAATGCTGCGGCTCGCGCGCCCCGTCACGCTGGCGTTCTGGGTCTTATTGCTGGCGTCGGTGATGCACCTCGGGCGGATGGCAGGCGGCGTATGGGGTGGGCGCCTGGCGGCCGCGATCGTCGCGGTGGAACCAAATTTTCTCGCTCACGCCAGCCTCGCGACGACCGACATCGCGCTCGCTGCGTGCTTCACCGCGTTCGTCGCGCAATTTCTCCTCGGACGGACGCAAGGTCCCCTTCGACGCATCGTGCTGCCGTCGATGTGGTTCGCGCTAGCCCTCGCAGCGAAGGCCTCTGCTCTTGCGTTACTGCCCTTTGCAGTCGGCATCGCCGCGCTTCGTGACGACCGCGGGCACCTACGACGCCTGCTCCTGGATGTCGCGGCGATTCTGGTGATCGGTGTCACGTTTGCCGTGGCCTACTGCGGCACCGGCGGCGGGACCTGGCTGCACGGCACGCTCGAACGAATGCCCGCGACGCACGCGCTGCGGCCGCTCGTCGCATGGCTGGGCTCGCTGCCTGTATTCCCAAACGCGTTCTACGCCTGGTGGTTCCAGTTGGCTCACAACACGACCGGCCAGGCGGTGTTTGTGGCGGGTGTCGCCAGCGAACGCGCGCTCTGGTTCTACGTTCCCGTGTTGCTGTTAATCAAACCAACCGTTCCGCTGCTGCTTGGCTCGGTCATCGCATTGGCAGTGACACCCGCCAAGCGTAAGGCGATCGTGACGGCCGCGATCGCCGTGGTGGCCGCTATGGCGATTTTCCGCGTCCAGACCGGCATTCGGTTCTTCCTGCCGTTGCTCGCGCTCGCGGTTGCCTGGGTGGCTGCGCAACTTGCCACGGTCGCCCGGCCATTGAGGATGGCGCTTATCCTGTTGCCACTGTGGATCGCCGCCGAGTCCCTCGCGGCGTGGCCTGACGCGCTCCGTTACGTCAATCAGATGTGGGGTGGCACCACTGAGGGATACAGGGTGGTCAGCGATTCGAATTACGACTGGGGGCAGGGGCTGCCGGAACTTTCGCGATGGCGGGCCCGCGACGGACGGCCGATGGCGGTCTGGTATTTCGGCACCGACACCCGCTTTCCGGAATTGATCCGCTACAACCCGCGGCAAACCAGCAGCGAGCCCGCGGTGTTGGAAGGGCGGCTTCTCGCGGTCAGCACCTCGCTGCTGTACGGAGGATACGTCGAATCGCCCGGGCCTGCCCGTACGCTGATCGCGAGGCTGCGTTCGGCGACGCCCATCGCCCGGACGTCGACCTTTCTGATTTTCGATACCGGCTACTGACGCCCGGCGGCGAGCTTCACCTGCGACGCCGCGAGGGCAAGGCGCAAGCCGAGTCGAAAGACGATGAAGGCCTGGCCGATGACGACCGCGCGCCAGCCTCCCACTCGAGAGCCGCCCAGTAATTCGGTGGCCCCGTACGCGATCATCACGACGGCAAACATCCCAAGATAGATGGCGTAGAGGCCCGCCGTCGACGACAGCCGGGCCCGGACGAACGTCCACCCTCGCACGACCGCGCCAACAATGCGGCGTTCGCCGCCGGCGACCACATGGACCCGCGCGAACGAAAATACCGCGTTCGCAAGGACCAGCACGGCGCCAAACACAAGGTACAGTGCCACCCGCGCGAAAAAAGCGTCGCGCTCGGATCGCAGACCCGAGGCGACCCGGTCGTACAGCACATCGAACAACAGCGCGTGCACGGACAGATACAGCAGCGCGCTGAACGCGGCCGCGATCAGCGTAATCGCCGCCATCGGCACGAAATGCCGGGATGCCGCGGCGACGAACGCTCGCGCCGAGGTCGTGTTCGTGGCGAATCGGTGCAAGACGCCGCCCCACAGCCACGACCAGAGCAACGCAAACACCGCGATTGGACCCGCCAGCGCCCATGGACGGCTCGTTCCGTCCAGCAACGCGCTAACCGTCTCCAGCGGCGCGGCGAAGCCGAGAATCGCCGGCGTGAACGTCGCAGCAAGACCATTCGCATGACGACGGAACTCGAGCCACCACTCGGCGTCGATTTCGGAGGCCGAGATCGCAGGCACCGGAGGTTGCGCAGCGAGCGAATCCATCACCGGCCGCTCGACGGCGATCGCGAACGGCATCGCTGCGACGATCGTGATCAACACGATCGCGAGTAGCAGTCCTGGGGCGCGGAGTGCGGCGCTAAGACCCTGCACGGCTGCGCGCGCGGCGCCGGGAGTGCCTGGAGCGTGGGCCCTCATGCGATTGCGGTGTACGCCAGCATGACGTTCTGCAGCCAGATCATCCAGTTGGCGACCATGCGCAGGCCAAGCGGATCGCGCGGCGCTCCGGATGCCCACGTGTTATTGATGCGGTTGTCGTCGACCAGCACGATCTCATCGGGATCGATGGCCACTGCTACTGCGGGCACCACGCTATCGAAGCCGATCTCCGCGCGCTGCTCGCGGCCGTCGATCGCCGCGCGCGCGTCGTGGCCATCCAAGAACCGCACGAGCAGGGCGAATGATTGCGCCGGTCCGGCCGCGAACGGCCGGTCGGTCCCGCTGAACACCCCGGACCCCCGCCGTTCGACGACCACCGTCGTTCGGACGGTGTCGGTCGATGGAACTGATGACACGCCGCCGACAGCGTAATCGATGATGTCGTTCGACCGCACCAATTCGCGAAGAAACCACTGCATCGAAACACCGCGCTGTTCGGCCGCGACTGCCGTCAACAGCTCCGCCGTCACCGCGCCGTCACGCGCGCGCAATCGCGAGTCCGCCAGTACCTGCTGCATGGCAGGCCAGCCGATCACCCGTTCGAGCGTGCGCAACGCGTCAGCGGCGCGCCGCGCCGGTGCGCCTGGCGCGGCGGAGGCGAATCGCCACTCCGCGTCGGCGGGCATCAGCACTTCGTCGAATTCGCCGACCGGCGCGCCCGGACCGATCAGATTCGGCGACAACATCAGCGAGCGGATCGGCATCGGCACGAACCCGCCAAGAAACCGAGGCGCGGCGAAGTTGCGCCCTTCGAGGACGCGATTGATGGCGCGCGTGGCGGTGTAGATCGCCAGTCCTTCGCGAAATGCCGCGTCGCTGTTGTCGGCCGCAAACCAGAACTGGCGTGCCAGCGCCGCGATCAGCGAGCGCTCCGCCGTCATGTCGCGTACCGGCGCGATCCAGCGGGCCCGTGTCGAGGCAATACCTGGTTGCGCCGACCCCGGCTCGCCGACCCCCCACGGCAGATCGATCACGGTGATGCCGGTGTGCGGCGGCGGCCCCAGCCACTCGCACAGCAGCCGCATCGTGCGGACCGTGGTCTCCGACAGTCGTGATGTTGACGAGGATGATGCTGCCGAGCGAATCGCGATGTCGATCGTCACGTCATCAGCGATGGCAACTGATTCGCGATGAACGGCCGATCCGAGCTGCTCGACGGCATCCGACATCGCGGAATCGGATTGGCGAGCGGCAACACTGCCGACGAGTGCCGCGACGAGCCACAGCGCGAGCGCGGTATGAAGTCGGCGGTCCGGCACCGTACGCTATAGTACATCGACCCTTTGTTCTCCCGACGCACCTTCATCCGCCGCGTCCTCTCGAGTGCGATGGCGGCACCGCTGATGCCGCGCCTGCGGATGGCAGCCGCGGCGCCGGACGTGCTGTATAACGGCATCACGCTCGGGACCCCCTGGCCGCCGCGCCGAAAGTATCCCGACGAACATCCGGTGACACCGCCGTATCTCGCCGATCCGCCGGCGGTGATTCCGATCGACGTCGGTCGTCAGTTGTTCGTTGACGATTTCCTGATCGCCGAGACGTCACTGCTTCGCTCGTGGCACCAGGCCGACTATCACCCGGGCAATCCGGTGCTGCGCCCCGAAACCGAGTGGGAGAATCGCGATCCGTCATCCGAGCGCCAGAACCTGAAACTCAATCCCGCCGCGATGGTGTTCAGCGATGGCGTGTTCTTCGACCCGCGCGATCGCCAGTTCAAGATGTGGTACATGGCGGGCTACGGTGTCTCTACGTGCCTCGCCATTTCGGCGGACGGCATCACGTGGACGCGCCCGTCCTTCGACGTCGTCAAAGGCACCAACATCGTCCATGACAAGTACCGCGATTCGAGCACCGTGTGGATCGATCCGTACGACCCGGATCCGCGGCGGCGCTACAAGATGTCGTATTGGTACGACAACTCGCTGCTGCTGTGCGTGTCGCCCGACGGCGTGCACTGGACAGATCTCGGTACTGCCGCACGGGCTTTCGACCGCTCGACGTTCTTTTACAACCCGTTCCGCAAGGTCTGGGTGTTCAGCCTGCGCGGTACCGACTATCCCGGCGGCGGCGTCAACAGCCGCTATCGCCTCTATTGGGAATCGCCGGAGTTCAGCGCGAAGAATCGCTGGTCCGGCTACGCGCCGGTGGCCTGGGTGCGCGCCGACGCGAACGATCCTACGCTCGAGGGGATGACGCAGCCGTCCGAACTCTACAACCTGGACTGCGTCGGCTACGAGAGTCTGGTCATCGGACTATTTTCGATTTGGCGCGGCGAGTCCGATATTCGAGAGAAGGTCAACGACCTGACGGTCGGTTTCAGCCGCGACGGCTTTCATTGGAGCCGCGGCGACCGGCGGCCATTTATCCCAGTTTCAGAAACGCCCGGCAGTTGGAACTGGGCGAACATCCAGAGCGCCGGCGGCTGCTGCGTGATTGTCGGCGACAAGCTGCATTTCTATGTGAGCGGACGGCAAGGCGAGCCAGGCACCAACCGCCCCGGCGTCTGTTCGACGGGACTGGCCACGCTGCGGCGTGATGGTTTCGCGTCGATGGACTGGCGTCGCGACGATCGCCGGCCCCGCGTCACCTCTCGCAGCGGCATCCAGGGTGGCTACCTGACCACACGGACGATGACGTTCAGCGGGGCGCACCTGTTCGTGAATGCCGACGTCGAAGGTGAGCTGCGCGTCGAAGTACTCGACGAGCATGGCCAACCGATCGCGCCGTTCACGCGCGAGAACTGCGTGCCGCTGCGTGCCAATCAGACACGCGCCGCGATCGGCTGGACCCAGGGCGCTTTCGGCCAGCTGGCCGGCCGGCGCGTGAAGTTGCGATTCTGGCTGGATGAAGGCCGGCTCTACGCCTTCTGGGTGAGTCCGTGGGCCACTGGCGAGAGCCGCGGTGCGACGGCGGCGGGCGGTCCGGAATTTTCGGGGACGTTCGACGACCGCGCCCCGAGGACCGGGGCGTAGGCGAGACTAATCGAAATACGACTCGATGGCGGTGACGATCGAACGGGCGATCACCATCAACAAGCCGAGCAGCGCCGCGTAAATCACGAACACGCTGATCGAATAGCTGAAATATCCGTACAAGGCCAGGACCGCCAGCTGTGAAACGGCGGCGCCAACTGCCACGCCCTTGAGGAACGTGACACGATCCTTGCGTTTGAAGTGATCCCAGGTGCCGCGGTACACGCCGGCGATGAAGAAGCCGACCAGCTGCCCCGTCAGGACAATCGGCAGCGATCGATAGAAATTCTCTGCGTTGTAGGCGAACAGCTCGCGATCGAAGCGAAGGCGATTGGCGAGGTAGTAGGCCGCCGCGGCGAGCGACACATCGAGGAGGACCTCGATGATGCGGCGCTTGTAGGCCAGGTCGGTTGGGATCAGCGTAAACGTCGCGCCTGCCGGAGCATGCGCCTGATCGTAGACACGGACGCGCGCGAGAAAGAACGCCAGCACGCACATCATCAGGACGAATAAGCCGCCCGCCGCGAGTGACACGCCGTCGCGGGTGCTGCGCAGCAGGACGCCGATGCCGCCGCCGATACCGGCGAGCAGCCACAATACCAACACCGCCGTACGCTCCGACAGGCCCATCGCCACCAATCGGTGCGACGAGTGATCGCGGCCGCCGATCGCCGGCGAGCGGCCCGCGAGCAGCCGCAATACCGTCACCAGCGCCGTATCGAAAATCGGAATCGTCAGGACGAACACGGGGCCGGCAATTGCCGAAATGACGTCCGAGCGGCTGCCGCGAACCCCTTCGTTACTCAGCGTGAACATCGCCAGCCCGAAGCCCAGCATCAACGCCCCGCTGTCTCCCATGAAGATCGACGCCGGCGGGAAGTTGTAGACCAGGAACCCCGTCACCGCCCCGGCCATCACGGCGAGGAACGCGATCTCCGGACGGGCAAAGTCGCGCGACGCGCCCGTCGACAGCCCCGCGATCAGCATGACCGCGACCACCAGCGCGGTGCCGGCGCATAGTCCATCCATGTTGTCGAGCAGGTTGAAGGCATTGGTCAATCCGACGAGCCACACCATCGTCAACATGCTGTCGAGCAGCCGCGATTCAACCCAGTACAGCCGGTAATCGAAGTAGACGACCGCCCCAGCCATGGCGATTTGGCCGATCAACTTGGTGAACGGCTTCAACGCGAGGATGTCATCGACCAGCCCGACCACGAAGATCGCCATGCAGGCGGTCAACAGGACCATCGTTTCGGCGGCGATGCCGGTGATGAGCGCGCCGCCCAGCGTGGCGATGCCGATCGCGACACCACCGAACAGCGGCACCACTTCGCGATGCCACCGATCGTTGCGCGGGTGCGCAACGACGCCGGTGCGGATGGCGAGTCGGCGGCTGAGAGGGACGAGCGCCACCGACAGGATCAGGCCGATCGCGTAAGGGACGACGATCCGGGTCACGCCGCTCTCCACTGCGGCAGCAGCGTCAGCCAGCGCTCGAGGGTCATCAACGTCCACAGCTTGTGTCCGTGGTTGGCGCGGCCGGCGAGGTGTGCGTCAACCAGCGACTGGACGAACGGCCGGCACAGATACTGCGATGAACGCGACGACGAGGACAGCAGCGTGTCGCGGACGTAGTCGCGCAACTCGCCACGGAACCACTGATCCAGCGGCACGCCGAAGCCGCGTTTGGGCGCCTGATTCACTTCGGACGGCAGCACGTCGGCAAACGCCGCCCGCAGGATCACCTTGGTCGTTCGATCGTGAAGCTTGTAGTCGTCCGGCAACGACGCTGCATAGTCGAGGACCGCGCGATCGAGGAACGGTGCGCGCGCTTCGAGCGAATTGGCCATCGACATCCGGTCCATCTTCACGAGCAAATCGTCATGCAGATAGCTATGGAAGTTCGCGGCCAGCAGCTGATTGAGGGGCGACGCACCGTCAATTCCAGCCAGCCCCTGAAGGTGTCGGCGCCGATCAAAGGTCGCGTCGATCAACCCCGGTGCGACCACGTCCGCCAGGTCATCGTAGAACACACCCATCCATGCCGTCAGGCGATCCTGAAGCGGCAGCGACATGTACCTCGCAAATCGACTGGCGCGCGCGAGCACATGCCGCTCATGGGGTGATGGCGGCAGCGCCTTCGTCACCTGCTGCGCAACCGGAGCCAACCACGACGGAAACCGCTCGGCCATCAACGCGGCCCGGAATCGCAGATAGCCCGCAAACACCTCGTCGCCGCCGTCGCCGGTGAGCACCACGGTCACATGCTCGCGCGTCAGCTTCGACACCAGGTAGGTCGGAATCGCCGACGAATCGGCGAACGGCCCGTCGTGGTGATAGACCAGGGTGTCGAGCAGATCGATGGCCGACGGCTTGACCCGAAACTCGGTGTGGCGGGTCTTGAAGCGTGCGGCCGTTGCTGCCGCGATTGCCGTTTCGTCGAATGCGGGGTCCCCTTCGAAGCCGATACTGAACGTGCGGACCGGTTCCGCCAGCAGGCGGCTCATCGTCGCGACGACGATCGTCGAATCGACGCCGCCGCTGAGGAAGGCGCCAAGCGGGACGTCGCTGATCAAACGGCGCTCGATCGCGGCCGTCACGAGCTCACGCACGCGCGCCGCGGCTTCGGCAAACGGGGGCGCGGCGGCGGGGCGACGTGCATCCGGGAAGGTCAGCTGCCAGTAACGCCGTTCGCTGGCGCGTCCGTCGCGATCGATCGTGACCACGGTAGCGGGTTCGACTTGCGTAATGCGCTGATAGAACGTCCGTGGATGCGGCACGTACCCGTACAACAGGTAGTACGGGATCGCGCCCGCGTCGGGCTCCGCGGACACGTGCGGGTGTGCCAGCAGCGCCTTTATTTCCGACGCCACGACGACGCGTTGGTCGTCGCGGTAGACGTAGAGCGGCTTCTTGCCAACGCGATCGCGCGCGAGCGTCAGGCGCTGGGTGCGCGCGTTCCAGATCGCGAGCGCGAACATTCCGTCGAGGTCGTCGATTGCGCGATCGCCCTTTTCCTCGAACAGGTGCACGATCACCTCGGAGTCGCTGGTGCTGCGGAACCGGTGCCCTCGCGCAACGAGGCCCGCGCGTAGTTGCTGGAAGTTGTAAATCTCGCCGTTGAACACGAGTTGAATCGACTCGTCTTCGTTCGGAATCGGCTGATTGGCGGCCTCCCGCAGGTCGATGATGCTCAACCGGCGGAAGCCGAGCCCCGCCGACCGGCGGGAGTCACAGTACGTGGCGCCGTGATCGGGGCCGCGATGCACCATCGTCGCGGTCATGCCGGCCAAGGCGCCGGCTTCGACGGTGCCGCCGTCTATCCTCAATTCACCGCAAATGCCGCACATGAATATCGGGACTACGGAACGGATTTGCGGAGCCGCACCAGCTCGGCTGAAAAACCCGCGGCGTTGAAGACGCTCAGTGATGCGTGATTGTCCGGCTTTACGTCTGCGACATAGGTGCCCGGTTCGGACGTCAGTTGGAGCACTGCCTGACGCATCAGTCCGCGGCCGCGGAACTCCCGGTCGAGCACCAGGTTGCCAATCTCGCGGCCATGCGGCGTCTGCGTCACACTGATCGTGCCGACGACGCGGCTGTCCTCTTCGAGCACATAGAACGTGATCGGACGATCGCTGAGACGCTCGAACCACCGGCGGTGATCGTCTGCCGAAATCTCACGATCATCGAAGAATGCGTGCCGGTTGTCATTACGCAGCCGGCGGACGGCTTCGAGATCATCAGTCGTGAGCGCGCGCAGCCGCATCAGAGCCAACCCTTGCGCCAGTAATCGGCGATGGCCGCATACTCGTGCAGGATGCCCCGGATTTGATCGAACGACGCGCCCCACGCCGACGCGTAGAACTCGCTCTGCGGCACGGGCGTGGGCACGACCTGCACGTCGGGCGCAACCTTGCGCCACGTCATCATCGCGCGCCGCATGTGGTACGGCGAGCTGACGAGCATGATTCGGCGCCACTGATGTTCATTCAGAATGCGCGCGGTGAAGGCGACGTTCTGGTAGGTGTTCGCCGCATGTTCCTCCAGCACGATGGCCTCGGGCGGCACACCCTGGTCCACGGCGACGGCTTTCATCAGCTGGGCCTCCTGCATCGTAAACACATAACCGGAAGAAAAGATGATGCGCGAAGCGTAGCCTGCTTTGTACAGGCTGATCGCCTGTGACACGCGCTCCTGCAGGCCGACGCCGGCCTTGCCCGATTCGCCAACGCCGCCCGCGAACACCACGACGGCATCGGCCGGCACGGGCGACGCGGACACTTTCAAGGGTGCCGCGACCCACCACAGCAGCGGGGTATGGAACAACAGCAGGTAAATCGCGAGGACCGCGCCCGCCGCTTCGAGGCTGCGCCGCCTCGCGCGCGCGTACAGCCGGCGCAGACGGTCTTCCCACCCGATGGCCTCCCGCTCGCGTGCGGCGACCGCCGTGTCGATCAAGTCGAGCATATCGGCGATGCGGCGATGCCAGCTGTTCGCGCGCGCCACCGACCGCCGCCGCTCGACAGTCTGCGCCGGGGCCGCCGCGGCGAGTTCGCGGACGGACGCCGCAAGCGTGTCGGCGTCGCCCGCAATGCGCACGACATCGCCATGCTGCTCGTTGAAGCGCCGGACTTCCGGCAGATCCGTGGCGATGACCGGCTTCCCCATCGCGAGGTATTCGTTCATTTTCGCTGGATAGACGTTCTCGGTGTATTCGGCGATGCGGTACGGCACCAGCGTCACGTCGAAGGCGGCAATGTAACCGGCCAGCTCGGCATGCGGGCGCTGGCCGAGCAGGTGAACATTGCGGTGACGCCGTAAGGCCGACACATCGACCTGCTCCGGGCCAATCAGGACGAAGCTCGCGTCCGGCAAACGTTGCGCCGCCGCCGCGAGCAGCGCCTGATCGACCCATTGGTGAAGGCCGCCGACGTAGCCGGCGATCGGTCGTGGCAGCGACCGCACATCAGCGGGCGTCTCGACCTGGTCCGCCTGTGCGAAGGCTTCAATGTTGACGCCGGATGGAAACAGGTGCACACGCTGGCTGTACTTCGCCGCGCGCGCCCGTAGCTTCTCCGACGTCACAAACACGAGATCGGCGATGCTGAATAGCTTTTCTTCGCTCGCGACGATCCGCCGAGCCGACGAGGAGCTTGCGGAAAATTCATCGACACAGTGGTAGATGGTGATGACCGGCTCGATTTGCGTGATTACGTCGAGAACCAGCGGTGTCGGCAGGAACGTCCAGACGATCGGCCGCGAGAATCCTGTGGCCCGCATCCAGCGGGTCAAGCTGCGCACCATCAGCCGCGCGTTGATCCAGCGCGCGATCCGCGAGTACGGCATCGGCAGGACCAGCGGGGAGTAGACGAACAGGTTGGGCCGTTCCTGGCGGAACCCCTTGGTGCTGTGCCACCAGTTGCGAATGCGATCGCGCACCCTGCCCAAGTCGCTGACGCGGAGTTGGCGCACGCCGGTGTTTTCTACGTAAAGGACGCGGTGCCCTTCGGCGGCGAGGCGCGACATGATCTCCTGGTGACCCTGCCAGATGAAGGCCCAGTCGATCGACGAGATGCAGATGATGTCGTGGCGGTGGGTCAATTGGCGCTCAGCGGCTCAACACCTGATCGTAGACGGCCAGCCAGCGTTCGGCGATGCAGCCGATGTCGTATCGCTCAACCACGGTGCGCCGCGCCGCCGCGCCGAGACGGGCTGCGGTAGCCGGTTCGCAGAGGATATCCGCGATTGCGGCGGCAAAGCCGGCGCGGTCACCGGGTTCGACCAGTCGGCCGTTGACGCCGTCCTCGATGATGGTATCCGTTGAGCCGCGCAGACGGCTGGCAATCACCGGCAGGCCGGTCGCCATCGCTTCGAGCACGACGTTGGGGAGCCCCTCCCTGAGCGATGGCATCACGACGACGTCGGCCGCGCGATAGTAGAGGTCGATGTCTGCAGTGGGCGGTACGAAATGCACGCGTTCGCCGCCCTCGATCGCGGCAAGCCGCTGCTGCATTTGCTCAGCGAGGCGATCCGTCAGCTCGAAGAGCCGCGGATCGGTCGCGCCCACGAACACCAGCGTGGCCCCGAGCCGGCGCTGCCGCTCCGCATCCGCCCACGCATCGAGCAGGACGTGCGGCTGCTTGTCTGGGGTCATGACGCCGACGAACAGGACCAGCGGCCGATCCATCGGCAAACGAAGTTGGCGGCGCAACCGCTGTTGCTCGTCGCTCGATGCCGGCCGAAAGCGGCCGGTGTCGACGCCGTTCGGCACCTGCTCGATGCGCTCGGCGGGTAACCCACCCTCGAGAAATCGCTGCTGCAGGCCGGCGCTCACCGCGATGTAATAGGCGGCCGACGCGAAGGCCCACCACGCAAGACGGCCCTGTGCGCGGATGGTCTGGGGTTCGTCGTGCCGGGCGGTTTGCAGGTGGACGATTACCGGCCGGCCAAACGCGCGCGCCATCATCACCACGATCACGTTCTTCCTCGAAAAGCCCTGGACATGCACCAAGTCGCGCCGGCGCAACAGTCGGATCAGGGACCATGCCATCGCGAACATTGGCGTCACGCGCCTGCGCCCGGGCTCGACGTGCACTCGCGTCACCGGGACACCCTCGACATGGTCATGCACGGGCAGATCCGCGGTCGTGGCGGTGGTGAGCACTGCGAAGTCGGCGCGGCCATTCAACTCGCGTGCGATCGCCCGGCACTGCAGGCCGCCGGCGCTGAACTCCGGGTGGTACGCGCCGGTTACCATCAGCACGCGCGGCAAGCGTGACGTCCGGCCATGCGCTCGGCGCTCGTCAGCCAGGCTGGACCTCGCTTACGCAGACACGCGGCCGTCGCGCGAGGTGACGATGCTGGAGGAGCCGGGCGGCGGCGTCGGCACCAGCGGCTCTGTCCGGCTGGCCAGCCTCAACAGATTCGCGTCGGCCCCCAGGCGGCGCAACAGCCGCTGCACGCCGGCAAGCGCGCGCGGGCGCGACACGATTGCGATCGCCGTCAACCAGCACAACTGCACATCGACGGCGAACGAGCGATGTTCGACATAGAACAGGCCCAGCAGGCCCTTGCCCGGACGGATCAACTGGTTGTAGGCGATGTCCGGATCAGGCTGATCCTTGAGAATGTCAGCTTCGTCCGAGAACACGATCGACGCGAAGTCGGTGATGCCCGGCCGCACCTCGAGCAGCCGCCGTTCCACCGGCGTGTAGAGATCGGTCTCTCGCTGCACGTTCGGGCGCGGCCCAACCAGACTCATGTCGCCCTTCAGGACGTTCCACAGCTGCGTGATCTCATCGAGCTTGTAGCGCCGGATGAAATGGCCGACCGGAGTGATGCGGCGATCGTTGGCGGCGGTCGAATCGACGCCGCTGCGATCGGCGTTCTTGATCATCGAGCGCAGCTTGATCATCTCGAACAGGCGCCCGCCCTTGCCGACGCGCGGCGCCACATACAAGGGCGAATGGCCGTCCTGCCGCCACACCAGGAACATCACCGGCAGGATCAGCGGCGCCGACACGACCAATCCGGCAGCGGCCGCGATCACGTCGAACGCGCGCTTCATCGCGACAGCAGGCGCAGCGCTTCGCGCGTCACGTCCTCCGGTGATGGATAGTAGATCTTCTCGAGGACGCGCGACGTCGGCGCCGGAGCGTCCGGCAGCGTGACGCGGGCCGGCGCGACCACGAGCCGCGAAGGGTCGAGACGCTCGAGAACCGCAGCAATCACTTCGGCCGCGAATCCGGCAGTGCGGGTGCCGCTGTCGACGACCAGCAGGCGCCTCGTCTTCTGAACCGACGCGACGATGGGATCCGGCACGAACGGATTGAGCACCCGTAAGTCGATGACCTCGGCGGCGACGCCCTGTTCACGCAGTAGACGATGGGCGCGCAGCGCCAATGCCGTCGAGAATCCGGCCGCTGCTATCGTGATGTCGGAGCCACTCTCAAGCACCGCCGGCCGCTGGGCTCGCAGGTCGAGCTCGCGAAGCGGCGGCAACTCGGCTTCCTCCTCGTACAACCACCGATCGTCGATGTACATCACCGGATCGCCGCACAGAACCGACGCAACAAGCAGATCACGAGCGTCTGCGACAGTTGCCGGCATGACCACGCGCAGGCCGGGCACGTGCGCAAACCACGCGTGCAGCGCCTGCGAGTGCTGGGCGCCCTGCTCGCCGCCACGGTTGATGATCGCCCGGATCGTGACGCCGGGATGCGCCTGCCCGCCAAACATGTGGCTCCACTTCGCGGCCTGATTGACGACCGCGTCCATCGCGTAGAGCATGAAGTCGATGCGCGGGTGCACGACGATCGGCTTCATGCCGGCCAGCGATGCGCCGACGCCGGCGCCGGTGACGGCCAGCTCGGACACCGGCGTGTCGATGACGCGATGCACGCCAAACTTCTTGTCGAGCGCCGTCATCGAGTTGCCGACGTACCACGGGCTCCACAAGCCCTGGCCGATCACGAACACTTCGGAATAGGTCTCGAGCAGGTACTCGAACGCCGCGAGGATGGCGGTGCCGTAGCTATAGCGCTTGAGGTCGGTCACAAGGTGGTCATCGCTGTAAATAAACCGCATCGAGCAACAGGCTGGCGTCCGGCCACGGATCGCTCATCGCGCGCGCCCACGCTTCCTCGACCTCAGTCGTGATTGCGGCGAGCAGCTCGTCGTGCGCTGCGGCAGACCACCAACCGGCGGCGGCCATCGCCCGAGTCAGCCGCGCGACCGGATCGCGCGCCCGCCAGTTCGCGAGGTGCTCCACAGAACGGTTGACGCCGACGTCGATGTCTTCGCGCCAGTCGACATGCCCATACCACCGGAAGGTCACCGCTTCGACGAAACGCGGACCACCGCCGGATCGGATCGCGGCGATCGCCCGCGCCGCCGCGCGGTCGACGGCGACGACATCATTGCCGTCGACGATCTCGAACGGGATGTCGTGCGCCGCCGCGAACCGGCTGATGCAGCTCAACGGCTGGCGCAGATGAATCTCCATGTGACTGGCAAAAAAATTGTTCTCGACGACGAACAACACCGGGCAATGCGTCACCCGCGCGAGGTTCATCGATTCGTGAACGGCGCCTTCCTCGACCGCACCATCGCCGAGGTACGACACGCTGACGGCACTGCTGTTCTTCAACTTGATCGCCAGCGCGGCGCCGACAGCCAGCGGCACGGTGCCGGCCATGATCGGCACCGATCCGAAGAACCCACGCGGCCCGTCCCACAGGTGCATCGATCCGCCCATGCCGCGCGACAGACCGGTGTCCTTGCCCAGCACTTCGGCAAACAGGCCATGCACACTGGAGCCGAGAGCGAGCAGGTGCGAATGCGAACGGTGCGCGCCGAACACCATGTCCGTCGGCCGCAAGTGTGCTGAGACGCCGACGGCGATGGCTTCCTGTCCGACGCCGAGGTGCACCGGCCCGCCAATCACACCAGCCTCGCGTTGTCGCGCCAGGTGCTGTTCGGCGATGCGAATCAACACCATGCGACGCAGGTGCGCCGACAGCTGATCGCGGTCGACGCCGGAGATGTCGATCGGTTCGTGACAACACGCCGGATCGGCGAGCGCTCCGAGGCTGTACGCGCTCATCGGCTAGCGTCCATAGAAGTCGCGAACCGCTGCAACGACGTAATGCACGTCGTCGTCGCTCAGCGCGACGTTCATCGGCAACATCAGGCAGCGTCGGAAGAACGCATCGGTCTTCGGCAGCTCCACGGCGAAACCGAGTTCCTTGAACTGGTGCACCGGCGTGCCGGCCCACTGGATGATCGTCCGCACGCCGCGCGCCTCGAGGTAGGTCTTCAATTCGTCGCGGCGATCGGCCTCGAGCTCGTAATTCTGGTAGACGTCGTAGTGCCGGACGTCCGCATCTGGCGCGGGGGGAAGACTGAGCTCGGCGAGCGACCCCAGCCCCTCCTGATACATGGCCGCAATCGCACGGCGCCTGGCGATGTCCCGCGGAAATGATTTGAACTTGAAGTTGAGCACCGCCGCCTGCAGGTTGTCGAGGCGTGAATTGTATCCCCACGCCACAACCCGGCCGTCGTCATTGCGGCCGTGATCGCGGAGCAGCCCGATCTGCCGCGCAATGTCGTCGTCATTCGTGACGATCGCGCCACCGTCGCCGAAGCACCCGAGCAGTTTCGCGGGATAAAAACTGATGGTGCCGAACACGCCGAAGCTGCCGGCACTGCGGCCACGGAACTTCGAGCCGAGACCCTGCGCCGCGTCCTCGCAGATCAACAACTGGTGCCGCTTGGCCACCGCTTCGATCGCGTCCATGTCGCACGTCCGGCCGTTCACCTGTACCGGCATGATGGCTTTGGTTCGCGGGGTGATGCGGCGCTCGGCATCCGCGGCGTCGAGCATGTGGTCGGGACCGCATTCCGCCAGTACCGGCGTCGCGCCAACCATGTGCACCGCTGCTGCGGTGGCGATGTAGGTGTGCGAGGGCAGGATGACCTCGTCGCCGGGGCCAATCCCGGCGGCCTTCAATCCGATGATGAGCGCGTCAGTGCCGTTGGCCACCCCAAACGCGTGCTTGACGCCCATGAATGCCGCGAGCGACGCTTCGAAGTCGCGACAGTCCTGCTGCTGGATGTAGGCGCCACGCCGGCACACATCCGCCATCACGGCGAGTAGTTCCGCTTCATGCGCCGTGAACAGCTGGGGATACGGGAAAAACGGTATCGCACGATTGCCAATTGCCGACACTGACCCTCCTACGAAGCTGCGGTAGACGGCGCCGCATCCAACGTGGCAGCGCAAAACAACACTTTATGCGATCGATCCGGCACCCCCGCAGGCAACGGCGTCGGCGGGACGCGCGGCGCGGTCGCGTCGGTGATCTCAGCCGGCATTTTTTGGAGCCGCCCGAACACCAGCCGCTTCAACAGCTTCTTTCCAGCCATCGAGCTGGGGATCAGATGAAATCGGACGGCAAAGGCCTTGACCGGCCTCAGGATGCGCTGCACCAGGGAAACGCGCTCCAGCGGCGTGTCGCCCCAGCACCTGCAGGAGAAGCCATGCCTCGCCAGTTCGCGCTCGAACTCGACGACGCCGAAATACGTGACGCTGCGGGGGCTCGGGTTGAAATCGAACAGGTCCTTGTTGGCAGTGGCGATCAACAGCACCCCGCCGGGCCGCAGCACCCGCTTGGCCTCCGCGAAGAATCGCTCCGGATGCGGAATGTAGTAGAGCGCCTCGAAGATGATGACGACGTCAAACGAGCGCTCGGGAAACGGCAGCTCCTGCGCATCGAATTGGTGGAAGCGAATCCGCGACGCGTAGTGCCGCCGAGCGATCGCCAGCAGCGCCGCCGAGTAATCACCAGCCGTGACGCTGCGAGACAACGAGGCCAGGTAGCCGACTCCCTGGCCGCTGCCGCACGCAACTTCGAGGACGT
This sequence comes from Vicinamibacterales bacterium, assembly GCA_035626435.1. GTDB lineage: Bacteria > Acidobacteriota > Vicinamibacteria > Vicinamibacterales > UBA2999 > 12-FULL-67-14b. The sequence continues at coordinate 4,865 of DASPNQ010000134.1, read as the reverse complement.
CGCGGCCCCGACAATACTCACCTGCCCAATAGTACCGCCGCGCCAAACGCTCGATCTGCTCGGAGCTGACGTCATCTCCGCTGACCTCGGTCAGCGACACGAAGTCCTTGCTCACGCGCTCGGTTCCGTCGCCTTCATTGTCGATCAGCCATTCTCGCACGAATCCTCGGCGCTCACCGTCAGCGCGCGAGCACGCGATAGTACGCACGCCCATACATCTCACGCAGCGCGATTTGCGTCTGCGACAGCGCGCCCGCGCTTGGCAGGAGATCGAGCGGCGAAAACGCACCCGCGGTGCCGCTGAAGTCAACGGGAAACGGCGTCGGCGACAAGCCGACGCTGCGAAACAGGTGAGCGGCGCGTGACATGTGAAATGCCGATGTGACGAGGATGATTCGCGCGCCGGCACCTGACCGCCGCAGCAGCTCCGCCACTGCGATTGCCTCTTCCGCGGTGTTGACGACTGCGCCGGTGGTCAGCACCTGCTCACTCGCGATGCCCATGCTCACCGCCGTCTCCGTCAGCACGTCGCCCTCGAGCCTCGCGGCGCTGCCGGGAACGGTGCCGCCGGTGAAGATCAGGCGCGGCGCCTTGCCGGCGCGCAGCAGCGCAATGCCGGCGAAGAAACGATCGGCATCCGTCCACTCGCTGACGCGCTCGGGGCCCGGGGCCACGACGCGACCCGTACTCAAGACCACGATTGCATCGGCCGTTGCAACATCCTGAACCGGGATCCGCGCGGCGGCGCCTTCGACGGCGCGCATCAGCCGTCTGCTGACTGCGGACGTGCTCGACACCGCGAGGACGAGCGCGGCGATGACAATCAGCCGCCAGCTTCGTCGCCAGAGCCCCGCGACGAGCAACAGCAAGACGATGCCGATTGGCAGCACGAACAGCGGCAGTATCTTGCTCAGGTAGAACATCATGCGGGGATCGTCGCGGTCACGGACATCGGTCGTGTCATTAGCATGGACGTTGTTGTTTCGCTGGACCGAGGCGGTCGGCGGTCCACTTGATGGCGCCCCTTCAGCGGTCTGCCGTCGAGCGGTGCAACACCGCCGGTGCGGTCACCGAAATGAAATCAGTAGCCGCGGCGCTGTCGGACGAGATGAACCCGTCGTCGAACGGTGGAACTTCAGTGTAGCCGGTGCGATTCACGGGCGGACTCTTGAATCAGTGGTCGGCGACGCCGGAGTCGGGCAGCAACGTCCGTGCACGGACCTGTCATTCGGCTCACGACGCGTGTTAATGTGCATCGCATCCCAACCGAGTCGCTGGCAGCATCATGACCGACATCCCCGCGCGCTCGATCAGCAGCAACACCGAACGCTGGTACGACGAGTACAACCGCAAAAAGGGGGCCGATCGAAACGACTTGCTCCGCAACCCGGAAGTCGCCTTTCAGGTGTTCGCGGCCGACGCGGCCGTCATCGCGGCGTTCGCTACCACCGGTGCGCCCCTCTCGGCCGTTATCTTGGACGTCGGCTGCGGAACTGGTGGCGGCCTCATGCCATTGGTGCGGCTCGGATTCCAACCGGCGCGTTTGCACGGCATTGATATTCAGTTCGACCGTCTCACGGAAGCAGCGACCCGCACTGCGGCATGCCGACTCGTTGCAGGCAATGCGGCACACCTGCCCTACGCCACGGACGTTTTCGACATCGTGTTCGAGTCCACGATGTTCATGCAGATTACCGACGAGAACGTCGCGATTGACATCGCCAACGAAATGATTCGCGTCTGCCGGCCGGGCGGGTTCATCCTGTTGAGCGATTGGCGGTATGCCGACTTTCGCAACCGCCGCTCTCGAGCCTTGAGCACGTCGCGTCTGCGTCGCCTATTCGCCGTCAACAGCCGGACCGCCTGGGTGACCCGCTTCCGCGGAGCGCTCATCCCACCGCTCGGTCGGTTTCTCTCCAGACATGCACGGCCGCTGTACTTCGTGGTGCACGGGCTGATGCCGTTCCTGAGCGGCCATGTCGTCGTCGTCCTGCGTAAACCGTCCACGCCTGCTGCGCACGTGAACGGCCGCGCGTAGGCGTAAGCGTCATTTTCGCACCTCCTACTGCGAGGAGGGACCGCGGCGCGATGCCAGCGCGAGCACCATAACGATGGAGACGATCAGGCCTGCCGCCATACCGCTCGCCACGTAGTTCCGGGTAATCGGCGACACCTTGCGCCCAGGCGGCAGCGTCTCTTCAACGAAACGCAATGCATACCGAGGCAGAATGCTCTCGCGTAGCAATTGGAAGGACGCATCGCCAAGCTGGTCGCGAAAGCGCTGGGCGCGTGCGACTTCGCCCTGCAGCTGTGCAAGCTTGGTCTCGTACTCAGACACGCTGGCGATCTGCGCGCCGCGATCGGCCGTACTCGGGGTGGAGCCCTTGAGATAGGCGATCCTCGCATCGCCACCGGCAATCTCGTCGCGCAACTGCTGGACCCGCGCGTGCAAGGCCGAGTACGCGGGGTTCACGACCTCCACATTCGCTTGCGGGGCACCAGCGACTTCCCGTCCGTCGCCGGTCACCACCGGACGCCGCAGCGTAATGGTCGGCTGAGTCTGCGCCAGTTGCCGTTCGGCGTCCTCGAGGCGAGCGCGGTTCGCCGCTTGCTCGCCAAGCAGCTCTTGAAGCTTCTTCCGATCACCGGTCGACGCGTCAAGATCGGCGCGCGCCATTTCGACGGCGTTGTTGGTCTGCCGAAACGTGACCAGCGCCTCACGCGCGACGGCGACCAATCTGTCCGCCTCGGCCAGCTCTGCGCGGATCGCGGTTTGCGAGTCAGTTGTGGCGTTCCGATCCTGTTCGCGCGCGAGCTCCGCCACTCGCCGGCCCGCCGAAGCTGCCGCCCGTGCCGCGGCGTCGGCGTCGGCGAGCCGGACGTCGATCAAAATGATGTTGTTGGCCGCGCCGGGCCGAGCCGTGATGGCCGCCTCCAGTCGCGAAGGCGTGAGGTGCAGCGGCGGTCCGTCGAGCGCCGCGTCTTTGACGACCTGCGCCGCCAGCGTAGGGTCGTCGACGAGTGCGAGGTACTTGTTTTGAACATCGACCGTGACGGCCGCGCCGACCAGTTGGCCGATCAGCAGCCGCGCGGTGGCTTCGTAGGTAGCCGGTGTCAAACGGGTATAAACAAAGCCAAGGGCCCCGCCAATCGCCACACCGATTGCGATGATCCACGCGAAGCTGCGAAGCAGGGAAAGGTAGCCGACGAGATCGATTCGCCGATCAAGCGGGTCCGGCGGTATGAGGACGCTCGTACGTTGGTAGTCCATCAAAGATCACACGCAGTAAGGACCCCGATGGGCGCGAGACTTTTTCCACCGGTGTCTTGCATCACGCCCGATGGACCCGATTCCTGGCGCCAATCCGGTTGGCAACTGTGTGAGGCCGAAGTATATCCGATAGCATCACCCCGTTAGCGCCGCCGCGCCACGGTCTCGAGATGCAGCGCCATCTGCCGGTAGACCTGTTCCGCGACGAATTTTGACTGATAGAGCCGATGGGCTCGGCGCGACATCGACTCCCGGTGTTCTGCGGACGACAGCAGGCGCGACACCGCATCGGCAAGGCCGACCGCATCCCCGTGGCGATAGGTGATGCCGCATTCGTGCTCGGTCAGGAGGCGGCGCAACACCTTGACATCCGATGCGATGATTGGCAGGCTCGCCGACAGGTACTCGATCGGCTTGTTCGGCAGGTTGTCGTCGAAGTTTCGGAAACTGCGGTACGGCGCCAAACCGGCGATCGATCGTCGCATCAGCTCCCAGATTTCAGCCTGTCCGACACGCCCAGCCAGGATCACGTTGGCGGCGCCATCGCTCTGACGGCGTAGCAACTCCATTCGTTCGCCGCCGCCACAGAGCACGAATCGGGCCGGTGACTGGCGCGCGCGTAACAGTGCTGCGGCGGCCACCACGGTCTCGAAGTCGAACATCCAACCGAGCGTGCCGAAGAAACATACGATCGGGTCGCGCCCGTCAATCCCGAGCCGATCCCAGAATCCCTTGGCACGCTTCAGTTCGTCCGCTGGAGGCGGAGTCGAAGAATATGCCATCGGAAACACGCGATCCCAGGGCCCGGCCTCGCGGCCGGCGGCGTCGCGCGCCCATTGCACGAATTCGTCGGTCAGCCCGAGCAATGCCGTCGCGCCACTGGCGGCTCGAATGAGTTGCCGCCGCATCGGCCACGTGGCGACGCGTCCGGCCGGCCGTAAGGGGCGCGGCATCAGATCAAGCACTACATCAGGCCAGAGGTCACGAATGTCGAGCGCCACCGGAATATTCCGGATCCGCGCGTAATCAACGGCTTCGGCGCAGAGTTCCACCGTTGGAAGGGAACTGACGATGACATCAGGCGCCGTCTGCATCGCCGCCAGCTTGCGGAAGGCTCGGGCGACCTGCCAGTGATTCCTCATCCTGGCCAATGACACGTTCCGTCGATAGGTGGCGCCTTCGAGTTGCCACAGCGTCAGATGCGATCCGAGCGGGATCGGAACATTCACCGGGGTACGAAGACGCCGATTGAAATGGTCGAACGCTGAAGTCCACCACACGACCTGATGGCCGCGCGCCACGAGCTGCTCCGCCAGCATGGCCGTCCGCCAGCCACGGCTTTTGGGCTGGTCCGTCGGCAGGGGCTCCCCGACCGTGAGCAGCCATACCCTCACCGGGAAACGCCGCCACGGGTATCGCGATACCACAGCAGCAACCGCTTCAGCGCGATGAGGGCGCGCACCGGTGGCGCAAACAAAATGTCGCCCATCCGTTGCCTTCGCAACTGCAGCCCGTTCGTGCCATCCGCGACAAGCCGCCAATTGGCGTCTCGCATCGTTCCCATTCGATAAAATCCGCCACCGGCCAGGCGGTT
>DASPNQ010000133.1:0-24547 GCA_035626435.1 Vicinamibacterales bacterium | reverse complement strand
AGAAAGAGAACGTCGCCGGTCTGCCGCTCGCGGAAGCCGATTACACGGCGCTGGCGTTCGAGCTCGCGGTCCGGCAAGTCGACGGCTGGAGTGAAATTCTCAACACCCAACTCGGTCGAATCGAGAATCCCGATCGCAAGGCGCGTTTTCAATTCATCATGCCGGCGCTGTCGGCCGATTCGGCCGAACGCGATCGCTGGTTCAACGCCTTGCGCGACGTCAACAACAGACGCCGCGAACCGTGGGTGCTCGACGGGTTGAATTACCTGCATCACCCGCTTCGCGCCGACACCTCAAAGCGCTACCTCCAGCCGAGCCTCGACATGTTGTGGGAGATCCAGAAGACGGGCGACATCTTCTTTCCCAAACGCTGGCTCGACGCCACGCTTGGCGGACACCAGACCCGCGAAGCCGCGGAGACGGTGCGCGCGTTTCTCGCGTCGCTGCCGCCCGGCTACCCGGCGCGCTTGAAGAACATCACCTTGCAATCGGCCGATGAGCTGTTTCGAGCGGCGCAGATTGTCGGGAAGTAGGCAGGTAGACAGGCAGACAGGCAGACAGGCAGACAGGCAGACAGGCAGACAGGCAGTCAGGCAGACAGGCAGTCAGGCAGACAGGCCGTCAGGCCGACGGGCCCGCGGGAATGGGGATGGGTATGAAGCGAGGGTATGTCGTTGCGGCGGTGGCGCTGCTGTGCGCGACGGTTAGCGCGCAGGAGGCGGCGGTGACGACGGTGCGGGCGCGCAGGGTTATCGATGGGCGTGGTGGTGCGCTCGACAACGCGACCGTTACAATCAGCGGCGGCAAGATCACCGCGCTGACGCCAGCCGCTGGACCGGCGACGATCGATCTTGGCAACCTGACGCTGCTGCCCGGCTTCATCGACACGCACGTCCACATCGGCTGGCACTTCGACGAGAAGGGCCGCTATCACGCCGGCCCTGAGCCTGCCGATCAAGCGGCGCTGTACGGCGCTGAAAACGCCTACCTGACGCTGATGGCCGGCTTCACCACCGTGCAGAGCGTCGGTTCCGCATCGGACAAGCCGTTACGCGACGCGATCAACCGCGGCATCCTCCCCGGCCCTCGCATCCTGACGTCGCTCGGACAAATCAGCAACGCCGCGTGGACGCCGCAACAGATTCGCGAGGAGATCCGCAGGAAGAAGGCCGACGGCGCCGATTTGATCAAGATTTTCGCGTCGGCCAGCATCCGCGACGGCGGCGTGCCGACGCTCTCGCAGGAACAAGTCGACGCGGCATGCGGCGAGGCGGCGGCGCAGGGGCTGCGCAGCATGGTTCATGCGCATAGCCCCGAGTCGATGCTGCGCGCGGCGCGCGCGAAGTGCACGGTGGTCGAACACGGCGGCCTCGCCAATGCCGAAGCGCTGAAGGCGCTCGCCGACGCCGGCGTCTACTTCGATCCGAACATCGGACTGGTGACCCAGAATTATCTGGAGAACAAGGCGCGGTTCCTCGGCATCGGCAACTACACCGAGGAGGGCTTCGCGTCGATGGAAAAGGCGCTGGCGCTGCGCGGCCCGATGTTTTCCACGGCGATCAAGACGCCTCGGCTCAAGATCGTGATGGGCACCGACGCCGTCGCCGGGGCCCACGGCCAGAACGCGCGTGAAGCGCTCGAACGCGTCAAAGTCGGCCAGGCGCCAATGGAGGCGATCGTCAGCATGACGTCACTGGCGGCGGCGTCGATGCAGCTCGATACCGAGCTCGGTGCGATTGCCGCCGGCCTCGCCGCAGATCTCGTTGCCGTGGACGGCGACCCGCTGCAGGACATTACGGCCTTGCAGCGGGTGCGGTTTGTGATGCGAAATGGAAAGGTATACAAGCGATGACACGACTGCTCCTCATTCTGATCACGGCGGCGACGTCCGCGACACTCGTCCTTGCGCAATCCACCGTCACCGTTTTCGAAGGCGGCCGCGTCATCGTTGGCGATGGCAAGGTCATCGACAACGCCACCATCGTCGTCGATGGCGCGCGCATCACGCAGGTCGGCCCCGCGGCATCGATCACGGCGCCGGCCGGCGCGGCGCGCGTCAGCCTGGCCGGCAAGACGGTAATGCCCGCGATCGTCGATACGCACGTGCACACCAGCACCACTGCTGCGGAGCTCGAGAACGATCTTCGCCGCCGCGCGCAATTCGGCATCGGCGCGGCGTTGAGCCTGGGCCTCGATGGTACGGACGCGGCCTTCGAGCAGCGCGGCAAGGTCGTTCCCGGCCTGGCGCGAATCTTCACCGCGGGCCGCGGCATCACCGCGCCCGAAAAGGGCCGCACCGACGTGCCCTATTGGATTACCAGCGAAGCGGAAGCGCGCAAGGCGGTGCAGGAGCTGGCGGCGAAGAAGGTCGACATCATCAAGATCTGGGTCGACGACCGCGACGGCAAGTTTCCGAAGCTGACGCCGACGCTCTACGGCGCCGTCATCGACGAAGCGCACCGGCATCAGTTGCGGGTGACGGCGCACATCTTTTCGCTCGAGGACGCCAAGGGGCTGCTCAAGGCCGGCGTCGACAGCTTTGCGCACGGCATCCGCGACCGCGACGTCGATGACGAGGTTGTCGGACTGTTCAAGGCGCGGCCGAACGTGGTGCTGATTCCGAACATGCCGGATCGCGGCGTGGCGGCAGATTACAGCTGGCTGAAGGGCCGTATTGCCGACGGCGAATTGCAGAAGCTCCAGGCCGGCGCGACCGATCGCCCGCAGGTCGCCGCGACCTGGGCGATTCAGGGGCGTAATCTCAAGCGGCTCTCCGATGCCGGCGTGAAGATCACCGTGGGCACCGACGGCAACACGCCGTGGGCGCCGCATGTGGAGATGGCCGACATGGTGGCGGCGGGCATGACGCCGGCGCAAGTCCTCGTGGCGGCCACGCGCAACGGCGCGGAATTTCTGCGCCTTGCCGACACCGGCACCATCGAGGCGCGCAAGAGCGCCGACTTCCTGATCCTCGACGGCAATCCGCTCGAGGACATCACCAACACGCGCAGAATCAATGCCGTGTATTTGCGCGGAACTGCCGTTCCGCGATAGTGCGAGGGTCTAACTACATCCATGTCTACAGAAGCCAAGTGCCCGTTTAATCACGCCGTCGGCGGCCGAACGAACCGTGACTGGTGGCCGAATTCGCTGCGGCTCGACCTGCTCCATCAGCATTCAGAGAAATCGGATCCGATGGATCCGGATTTCAATTACGCGAAAGAGTTCAGCAGCCTCGATCTCAACGCGGTGAAAAAGGATCTGGCGGCGGTGATGACGGATTCGAAGCCGTGGTGGCCGGCCGACTTCGGCCATTACGGGCCGCTGATGATCCGCATGGCGTGGCACGCCGCCGGCACCTACCGCATCGGCGATGGCCGCGGCGGCGGCGGGCGCGGTCAGCAGCGCTATGCACCACTCAACGCCTGGCCCGACAACGGCAATCTCGACAAGGCCCGGCGCCTGATCTGGCCGGTCAAGCAGAAGTACGGGAAGAAGATCTCGTGGGCCGACCTGCTGATCCTCGCCGGCAATGTCGCGCTCGAGTCGATGGGTTTCAAGACCTTCGGATTCGGCGGCGGCCGCGCCGATGTATGGGAGCCCGATCAGGACGTCTACTGGGGCGAGGAAACCGAGTGGCTCGGCGGCGACAAACGCTTTTTCGGCGATCGCGACCTGTCGAACCCGCTGGCGGCCGTGCAGATGGGTCTGATCTACGTCAACCCCGAAGGGCCCGACGGTCGTCCCGATCCGATCGCGTCCGCCAAGGACATTCGTCTGACGTTCGCGCGCATGGGGATGAACGACGAGGAAACCGTCGCGCTGATCGCCGGCGGACACACCTTCGGTAAAGCCCACGGCGCCGGCGTGCCCGATCACGTTGGTCCGGATCCGGAAGCGGCCGGCATCGAAGCGATGGGCATGGGCTGGACCAGCACGTTCGGATCCGGCCTCGCCGGTGACGCGATCACCAGCGGCCTCGAAGTCACGTGGACGACGACGCCGACCCGGTGGAATAACGACTTCTTCAAGCACCTGTTCGAGTTCGAGTGGGAGCTGACCACGAGTCCGGCGGGCGCGAAGCAGTGGAAACCGAAGAACGGCGCCGGCGAAGGGACGGTCCCGCACGCGCACGATCCGAAGAAGAAGATCGCCCCGAACATGCTGACGACGGATCTCGCACTGCGTTTCGATCCGGTCTACGAAAAGATCTCGCGCCGCTTCTACGAGCATCCCGACCAGTTCGCCGACGCGTTCGCACGCGCCTGGTTCAAGCTGATGCATCGCGACATGGGTCCGAAGTCGCGCTACCTGGGACCGGAGGTGCCTAAGGAAGATCTGATCTGGCAGGATCCAATCCCGCGCGTCGATCATCCGCTGGTCGATGCGCGCGACATCGCGGCGCTCAAGAAGCAGATCCTCGCCTCCGGGCTGAGCATCGGCGAACTGGTGTCGACGGCCTGGGCGTCCGCATCGACGTTCCGCGGCTCCGACAAGCGCGGCGGCGCCAACGGCGCGCGGATTCGGCTGGCGCCGCAAAAGGACTGGGCCGCGAACAATCCGGCGCAGCTCGCCAAGGTACTGAAGACGCTCGAGGGGATTCAGGCCGCGTTCAACGGCGCGCAACAGGGCGGCAAGAAGATTTCGCTCGCCGATCTGATCGTGCTCGCGGGCAACGCGGGCGTCGAGCAGGCGGCCCGTCAGGGTGGCGAGTCGGTCGAAGTGCCGTTCACGCCGGGACGCATGGATGCATCGGCGGCGCAGACCGACGCCGAATCGTTCGCCGTTCTCGAACCCTTCGCAGACGGCTTCCGCAACTTCCAGAAGGCGCGCTATCAGGTGTCGGCGGAAGCCCTGCTGCTGGACAAGGCGCAGCTGCTGACGTTGACGGCGCCCGAAATGACCGTGCTCGTCGGCGGCATGCGCGTGCTGAACACCAATACCGACGGGTCGAAGCACGGCGTCTTCACGAATCGCCCGGAAACGCTGACTAACGATTTCTTCGTCAATCTGCTCGATATGCGGACGTCGTGGAAAGCGACGTCCGACGCTGCCGACCTGTTCGAAGCCCGCGACGCCGCGACCGGCGCCGTCGAATGGACCGGCACGCGCGTCGATCTGGTGTTCGGATCCAACGCGCAGCTGCGCGCGATCTCCGAGGTCTACGCCAGCGCCGATGCCAAAGAGAAATTCGTCAACGACTTCGTCGCCGCATGGACCAAGGTGATGAACCTCGATCGTTTCGACATGGCGTTGGCGTAATCGATTGATCGACAGGCGGCCTGCTGAAGCGGGCCGCCTAGCTTTCCCGCAGTGCCTGAATCGGATCGATCGCCGCCGCACGCCGCGCCGGCCACGCCGCCGACAGCAGTCCACAGCCCAACAGCACGCCGGCGGCGATGGCTAACGTCGCCGTGTCATCGGCGTCCAGGCCGAATAACAGCGACCGCACGGCCTGTGCGGCCCCGAGCGCCAGCCCGCACCCGATTGCCACACCCGTCAGCATCAGGCGGCCGGCATCCCCGAGCACCATCGATAGGATGCGGCCGCGGCTCGCGCCAAGCGCCGCACGCACCGCGATCTCCGCTCGGCGGCTCTCGATGCCATACGACACCACCCCATACAGGCCGACGACGGCAAGCAGCAGGGCGACCACACCGAAGATCGCGGACAATCGCGCCATCAGCCGTTCCTGCAGCATCGCCTCGGCAACCTGCGTGTCGAGCATCGTGTAGCGCAGCGTCGCGCTTGGATCGAAGGCAGCGACGGCCGCGGAGATCGCCGCGATCGTCTGCGCCGGCGGGGTCGTCGCGCGTACGACGTAACGGCGCATCAGGCCGGGCGGCTCGTCTGCCTGCGCCGACGGCACGAAGAAAGTCTTCGGATGGGTCTCGCGGATGTCGACATATTTCTGATCCGCGATGACGCCGATGACCTCGTAATCGGTGCCGGCTTTGCCGAGATCATCCGGCTGATGAAAACGCGCGCCGACGCCGGCGCCGTTCAGATACGTATCGGCAAACGATTTGGTGACGATCGCGACACGCGGCGAGCCGCGCACGTCACGGTCGTCAAAATCGCGTCCGGCCAGCAGCCGTGCGCCCAGCGTGCGGAAGTATCCCGGACTGACGCGGTTGATGTTCGCAACGCCGACGTTCTGTCTGTCGACGACGATCTCGGTATTGGACACCGAGCCGCCGAGCGGCGTCGTATACGTCTCGGCGAGGCTGACGACGCCGCGCATCGTGCGTAGCCGTTCGTCGAGTTCGCGAAATTCCGCCTCACGGCGCGCGACCGGCTGCGCCTCTTCGGTAAAGAACACGGTGGCGATCACGACGCCGCGTTCGCCGATGCCGAGATCCTGGGTGGCCAGGTTTTGGAACGTGCGCAGGAACAACAACCCGCCGAACAACAACACCAGCGTCATCGCCACCTGGGCCGCGACCAGCACGCGCCGCAGACGCGAACCGGCGTTGCCGGCGCCGCCACGATCGGTCCGCGCCGCCACCGACACGCTCGCCAACCGGATAGCCGGCGCCAGCCCAAAGATCAACGCGGTGATCACGCCGACGAGCAGCGTGAACCCGAACACGCGCCAGTCTGGACTGAGATCGAGATGCACGCGGTCGACGCCGGTACTGATCAGCGGCGGAATCGACCGGCTCACGGCCAGCGCGACACCGACGGCCGCGATCGCACCAAGCGACGCGAGCAACAGGCTTTCGGTGAGCACCTGCTGCAGCACGCGCGCGCGCGTGCCGCCAATCGCGAGCCGCACCGCGAATTCCTGTTGCCGCGCCGTCGCCCGCGCCAACAGCAGGTTGGCAAGGTTGACCGCGGCCAGCAGCAGCACCAGCGCCGCCACCGCCAGCAGGATCCACAACGGGCGCTGATACGACCGGCGCAGCGGCGACACCCCGGCGGACGCATCGACGACGTTCGCCGTCATTTTCAAATATTCGTCCTGCCAGTCGCGGCGGTAGTCCGGCATGGCCTCGCGCTGCACTTCGGGCAGGATTCCCTGCAAGTGCGCCTGAGCCTGCGCCGCGGTCCATCCGGGCTTGAGGCGCCCGATCGCCGCGAGCCACCAATGATCGCGTCGGGTGATGCCCGCCGCGCAATTGGGCCGCGCCACACCAAACTGTCGCCCGACCTCGACGCCGAAAAAGTCGGCTGGTGTGACGCCGATAATTGGGACCGTCGCGCCGGGTCCCGGCAATGGCTGGCCGACAATGTCCGGCCGTCCACCGAACTGACTCTGCCAGAGCGCGTGGCTGATCACCGCGACACCCGCGCCGCATCCAGGCACATCGTCTGCCGCGGTAATCAAGCGGCCCACGCTCGGGGTCACGCCAAGAGTCTCGAAGAAATTACCGGAGACCCACAATCCGTCGACGTAGCGAATCTCGCCGGTGCGCGACAGATTGAATCGCGTATCGCCAAATGCGAGCAGCGATGAAAACGGCTGCTGCCGCCGCAACAACGCCTCGTATTGCGGCAGCGAGATCTGCCGGTTGCGTCCGGTATGACGGCCGGCTCGCCCCTCGCCCGTCAGACGAATTTCCACGAGTTCGTGCGGAGCGCGCACCGGAAGGCTGCGCAGGCTGATCGCGTTCAGCAGCTGGAAGATCGCGGCGTTGGCGCCAATGCCCAATGCCAGCGACGCGACCGCCGTGAACGCAAAGCCAGGCTGCTTGCGAAGTTGCCGGGCGGCCAGTCGCACGTCGCGCAGCAGATTTTCGATCATCGTTACGCCGCGCGCGTCGCGGCATTCTTCCTTGCGCTGTTCGACTCCGCCGAGCGCCCGGAAGGCAGCGGTGCGCGCCTGCTCAGGCGACATGCCGCGTTGAATATTCGATTCCACCTGTCGCTCCAGGTGATAGCGCAGCTCATCGTCGAGCTCTCGGTCGGCCGCGGCACCCGCAAACAACGATCGCAGGCGAAGGCGAACGATGTGGCGAAGCCGATCGAGCGTCATCTCAGACCTCCGGGAGGGTCACCACCCTCGAGATCGCGCCGGCGAGGCGCGCCCACGATTCGGCTTCGCGTGCGAGTTGTTTTCTGCCGGCACGGGTCAGCGCGTAGAACTTGGCGCGCCGGTTGTTCTCCGTCGGCTTCCATTCGGCTTCGATCCAGCCCTGTTGTTCGAGCTTGTGCAACGCCGGATACAGCGATCCGTCGCTGACCTGCAGCACGTCGCCGGAGATCTGCTTGAGCCGCTGGCTGATCGCCCAGCCATGCATCGGCTCGAGCGCCAGCATCTTCAGCAGCAGCAGATCCAACGTGCCCTGGACGAGGTCGGCGGGCTTGCTCATGCACTCATCTCGTTAACCGAGGGAAGCATAAACCGACTCCTCTCGGTAAGCAAGAGGAGCGCAATGGGTGCCTATTGTGAGCGTTTGATGCCAGTCGGTCCGGCAACGCGGCGGTAAGATCGAAAGGTACGCATGAAACGCACAGCGGACGTGGTCATCGTGGGCGGTGGATGCATGGGATGCAGTGTCGCGTGGCACTTGGCGCAGCGCGGCATCACCGATGTCGTGCTGCTGGAGCGAGAGCCGCAGCTCGGTACCGGATCGACCGGCAAGAACGCCGGCGGCTTCCGCCACCAGTTCTCGAACTCCGCCAACATCGAGCTGTCGATCGAATCGATTGCGCTGATGAAGAACTTCGAGGCGATCGTCGGCACGCCGATCGATTTCCACCAGGATGGCTACCTGTTTCTGTTGTCGCGATCGGCCAGCGTCGAGCAGTTCAAGAACCACGTGGCGCTGCAGCAACGTCACGGCGTGGACGTGCGCTGGGTGTCGACGGACGACGCGCGCCACCTGGCGCCCGGACTCGATCTCACCGGCGTAAAGGGCGCGACCTACTGCGCTGCGGACGGTGTTGCCGATCCGAACGGCGTGACGATGGGCTTTGCGAAGGGCGCGCAGGCCAAGGGCGTGGAGATCGTGCGCGATTGCGAAGTCACCGGCGCCCGGCTCGATGGACACCGCGTCGCCGAGGTGCGCACATCGAAGGGTGATATTTCGACGCACGTCTTCGTGAACGCCGCCGGCCCGTGGGCGAAGTCGATCGGCCGTTTCCTGGGTGTCGACGTCCCGGTCGAACCGGAGCGCCGCCACATCTTCATCGCGTCAGCGCCGGGGGGCGGCTCGTGGGACGATCCACGCCACGCCGGTCAAGTCCCCACCTCCAAGATTCTCGTCATCGATTTCGACACGACGTTCTATTTCCACCGCGAGGGCGGCGGCTTGTTGTTTGGCATGGGGGATCCGGGCGAGCGGCCTGGTTTCGACACCACCGTGCGCTGGGACTTCCTGCCGAAGGTGATCGAGGTCGCGATGCATCGTTTACCCGCGCTCGCGGACGCTAGCGTATCGCATGCGTGGGCGGGCCTCTATGAGATGACGCCCGATCACAATCCGATCATCGGGCTCTCGCATGACGTCGAAGGCTTCTACACGATTGCGGGCTTTAGCGGTCATGGCTTTCAGCACTCCCCGGCCGCCGGCCGCATTCTGGCGGATGTCATTGCCGGGCAGGATCCCCGATTCGATTTGAAGCCGTTCGAGTTGGATAGATTCGCGACACGGTCGTCCAGCGGGGAGGCGAACGTCGTCTAGGTGCCCGCCTCGCGCCAATCGTCGGCTGGTTCCGCTGGCCGATCAGAACGGCGGCCGCACTCCCTGCAATGGCCGCCACTCTGTTCCTTGCCGCGTCGCCTGTCGCGTCTTCATGTCGAAACGATCGCCGGCGCCCAGGAAGTAAAACCGGCCGTTGGCGCCGGCCACCGGCCGGTTGCTGTACACCACGACATAGCTCTGGCCGATCACATCGAACCGATCGCCCTGCACGACGATCGCGGTGTTCTCATCCAGGCCGATGCCGAGCAGGTGCGGGTGCTTGTCGATCACCTCCAGCATGTCGAACTGGCGGTTGCGGCGTAACAGGTGCTGATCGATCGCGGCGTTCTTCAGGAAACCAAGTCCCACGGTGTGATCGCCGATCATCAATTCGTTGCTCTTGGTGTCGCCGCGCACCATGAACGACGCGAGGATCGACGCGCCGGCGGACGACCCGCCGACGACGCCCCCTCGATCGAGCAGCGCCTGCAGCTCGCGGTGCGTCCGCGTGTCGAGGTACGAATCCGCCAGCCGCCACTGCCGTCCGCCGCCGAAGAACACGCCGCGCGCCGCTTGAATCGGCTTCACGAACGCCTCCGAATCGGCGATCTTCCGATCGCGCGTGTGGAGCACGGTCAGTTGCCTCGCGCCGTTCTCCCTCCACTGCTTCAGCCCCGGCCAGTAATTGTGGTACTCCTCGTCGGCCTCGCCCGCTGTCGGAATGATCACGATTGGCGCATCGGGACCGCCGGCCAGATCGATGAAGCGCTTAACGATCTCCGGGTCCTGCATGTTGCCGCCGACAATTACCAGCGTGCCTTTAACCGGACCGTGCACGCCCGCTGACAGCGTGCTGCCGACGAGAACAACGATGGCGACTATCAACCGGCGCATGCGCTACTCCTTGTAGATCTTGCCGCTCTTCATCACGAACGTGACCTGGCGCAGGACCGAGATGCTCGCCGACGGATCGCCCGACACGGCGATCAGATCTGCGAACAACCCGGGCTTTACGCGTCCGATGCGTTCCGCCTGCCTGAAGTACGCGGCGTTGCCCGACGTGGCGGCGACCAGTGCCGCCGCGGGCGACATGCCGTAGTCGACCATCAGCTCGAGCTCGCGCACGTTATCGCCGTGCGCGTAGACGCCGACGTCTCCGCCGAAACACATCTTGACGCCGGCATCGAGCGCGGCCTTGAAGGTCTGGCGCTTGCGCTGAATGCGCGCCGGCTCCGGATCGACGCCTTTTTTCCACCCGCCATACTGCGAGATCGCATCGCCGGCGGCGAGCGTCGGGCAGAATGCCACGTTTCTGCCGGCCATCAACTTCCAGATCTCCGGCGTCCCTTCGTCACCATGTTCGATCGTTTCCACTCCGCCCGTGATCGCGTTACGCATGCCATCGACCGACGACGCGTGCGCGACCACCGGACGGCCGCTGTGATTGGCGGCTTCAACAATGCGTTGAATCTCGCCGAGTGTGAAGCCTGGCCGTGTCTCGCCGTGCGGCCCCCAGCGATAGTCCGCATAGATCTTGATGAAGTCGACGCCGCGCGCAATCTGACTACGCGCGACGCGCACCACGCCGTCCAGGCCGTCGGCCTCTTCGGCGCCTTGCGGCACCGAGACTTCAGGTGCGAAACCCTTTGGCGCGTAACTGCCTGTGACGACCATCGCCGGCCCGGCGACCAGCATGCGCGGTCCGGCAATGATGCCTTCGTTAATCGCTTGCCGCAGGCCGACGTCGGCATACGCTGCGCCTTCGGATCCGAGATCGCGCACCGTCGTCACGCCGGCCATCAACGTGTCGCGAGCATGGTTGGTGGCGCGCGCGACGCGCAACGCCAGCGGTTCGCGCAGCACTTGGTCGTTCCAGGCGGTCTCGTTGTACGGATGCAGAAGCAGATGAGAATGCCCTTCGATCAGGCCGGGCATCAGCGTCATCCCTTTCAAGACGATGGTGCGGGCGCCAGCCGGGATCGCCAGCGAGGCTGCAGGGCCGGCGGCCTCAATGCGTTCACCGCGAATCACAACCACCCATCCAGGGTGCATCGTCTCGCCATCAAACACCCGATCGGCTTGCAGGACCGCGGCAGGCAACGATTGTTGCGCGGCTGCGGTGAGTTGAAGGAACAGCGCTGCGAGAGTGAGCGAAAGTGTTTTCATGCCACGCCTGATCGCGCCTCCTGACACGAAGCGGCGCAGGCCGAAGTATATAGAATGCCTGCGTGAACGCCGCTGACCTCGCGCCAGTGCCCGAATCAGAGCGCACGCAGCCGGCTTTCGATCTCTTCCTGATCTTTTTCGCCGCCAACGTCGTCGCGACAACGATGCAGACCGGGGCCGTGCTGGGCTCGCGGTATGGCGACAATGCCGCCGCCATGATCGCGCTCGGCGGCGTTATGGCCGGCGCGCTGTTGGTGGCGCTGTTGGCGCCGATCGGATCGCGCACCGGCGTTCCGTCGATGATCGCCGCGCGCGCACCGCTCGGCTATCGCGGCGCCCAAATCGTGTCCGGACTGCTCTACCTCACGAATTTCGCGTGGATCGCGGTCAACAACCAGATCGCCGCGTCAGTCTGCGCGCAACTGCTGGGAGGTCCGGCGACCGCGCGCCTTTGGGCGGCGGCGCTCGGCATCGTCGCCACCGCTGTCGTCGCGCGGGGACCTCGCGCGGTCGGCCGTGCGGATCGCATCGCGGTGCCGTTGATGCTGATCGCCGGAGGGATCCTGACATACGCGGCGTTCTCGGCACCGCCTCCACCAACGCCATCGCAGCCAACGGAAGCCACCAGTGTTCTCTGGGGGCTCGATGTCGTGATCGGCTATCAGGTGTCGTGGCTGCTGATGTTCGCCGACTATTCTCGCTACACGCGCTCGGGACGCGCGGCCGCCACTGCGGTGTGGGCGGGACTTGCGATCCCCGCACTGTGGTTGATGCCCGTGGGATGGACGCTGGCGCGTATCGCCGGCAGCGCCGATCCGGGCACGATGCTTGCGGCGGCGAACGGCGGTTGGTGGGCGGCGGCGTTGATCACCCTCGCGTCGGTGAGTACCAACTTCGTCAACATCTACCTCTCGTCGCTCGCATGGCGTACGTTGATGCCGTCGTCGTCGCCAACGGCCTCCGTGTGGGCGATCGGTTTGATCGGTACCGTGCTCGGGTTGATTTCGTCGGGATGGCTGACGCGGTTTGCCGACCTGATGGTGCTGCTGGGGTCGGTGCTCGTGCCGGTTGGCGGTGTGTTTCTCGCGCACTTCGTATGGGGGCGGCGACCGCTCGATGTCGGGAGGCTCTACGACCGCGCGGCGTTGCCCGCCGTCAACGTCGCCGGTCTGATCGCGTGGGTGCTGGGTTTTGCGGTCTACAAATTGGCGGAACCGATTGGCGGCACTCTTCCAGCGCTGACGGCATCGATGCTTGTCTACTACGGCGTCGCGGGTCGTCGTAGTGCATTGCATGGGTGAGCACCTCGCTTCCACGCACGTGCCGACCGAGTCACGGTTCGGATCGTCACGCGAACGTTGTTACACAGAATTCACATGCGCGTAACACGTGCAAAACCTGTCTTCCGTACCCTGCCAACATGACGCGTTACGCGCTTGTCGTCGCAGTTTTGATCTGGCCGTCGTTGACGTGGGCGCAAGCGGCTGCCGCGGCTGAACCGCCACCGTCGACGTACGATCGCCTCTGGGCGAAGTTCACGGATTGGTACGAGGATAAGGAACATCCCGTAGTTCAACGCATCGTCTTCACGGGCCGCTTTCACCATGACTTCGCGCTGGTGGATGCCGAGCGCGCGGAGCATCGCGAGTCGAACGTTCGCCGGGTTCGATTTGGCCCGCGCCTCACGCTGTTCCGTGACTTCTTGCTGCATACCGAGGTAGAGGTCAACCCGCAGGAGCGCGAACCGTTTTACATGCGTCTGACCGACGCGTATGTCGCCTGGCAACAGCATCCGGCGGCCACCGTGCAGGTTGGCAAACAGGCGGTGCAGTTCACGCAGGAGGGCGCGACGTCGTCGAGGGAGTTGCTGACGATCGATCGTGGCAACCTGGCGAACAACATCTGGTTCGGCCAGGAATACATGCCTGGTGTCAGTGTCTCCGGCCGCGCCGCGCCCTGGAATTACCGCGTCGGTGTCTATTCGTCCGGCGCGATGAACCGGGAATTTGGCCGATTCAATGGCGACTGGTTTACGCTGTTGGTTGCCGGTCGCGACTTTGGAAGCACGCTCGGAGTCCGTGAAGCGACGGTCACCGGCAATTACGTCTACCAGCATCCCGACGCCAACAACACCTTCACACGCCGGTTCGAACATATCCTGTCGGCGCACGTGAGGATCGAAGACACCAAATGGGGATTGCGCGGCGACGTGTCGACGACCGCCGGGTATCTTGGCCAGCGTGACGTCATTGGCATCATGGCGATGCCCTTCTACAACATCACCAGCAAACTGCAGGTGGTTGGCCGCTACACGATGCTCGACAGCGATGGCCCAAACGGGCTGGCGTGGAACACCTACGAAAATCGCGTGCTGCGGGGCAACGGCGACGCCTATCGCGAAACCTATCTCGGCCTGAATTACTA
Source organism: Vicinamibacterales bacterium (assembly GCA_035626435.1). Classification (GTDB taxonomy): domain Bacteria; phylum Acidobacteriota; class Vicinamibacteria; order Vicinamibacterales; family UBA2999; genus 12-FULL-67-14b. Next base: position 10,328 of record DASPNQ010000133.1, on the reverse strand, counting down.
CTTCTACGCTCACAGGCTGAAGCTGCAGACGGGTGTGCAGTTCGCCGAGATGAAGGATGCGGCCAACGACGGCGGCGCCTTCTCGGCCACGTCCTGGACCACCGGCCTCCGACTCGGCTGGTAACGCCGCGCCGACTATTCAATTCGCCCGCGGCTATTCGGTGCCGGCTATTCGGTGCCAGGTACACTTCACCCACTTGGTTCAAAGGTGCCAGGTACAGTCCAACCACCCTGGTTTAAGGGTGCCAGGTACACTTCACCCACTTGCACAAGGTGCCGGGTTTGCCTTCGCCTAGCGCCCGTGGCGCTAAGGTGCCAGGTACAGTTCACCCACGCGACGTGCAAGGCGCGGGTGAATGCTACCTGGCACCTTTTAAGCGGGACCGGGTGGTTGGACTGTACCTGGCACCTTTGAACCGGGTGGTTGGACGGTGGTTGGACTGTACCTGGCACCTTTAAACCAAGTGGGTGGAGTGTACCTGGCACCTGTCAACCGGCACCTGTCAACCGAGAGCGCGGTTGAGTGGGCGGGTTGGAGGGGATGATCGCGTGGTATATGGTGATCTCGTGTCACGTCTCGTACAGCCACCTCGGCGACTGATCGTCGCGCTCACCGGCGCCAGCGGCACGATCTTCGGCGTCCGGTTGCTGCAGATGCTGCGCGGCACCGGCATCGAAACCCATCTGGTGATGAGCCGCTGGGCGGCGCGCACGCTGCTGCACGAAACAACATACACGCCGGAGCAGGTGCAGGGGCTCGCCGATGTCGTCCATCCACTGACCGATCAGGCGGCGCCGATCTCGAGCGGCTCGTTCATCACCATGGGCATGGTGGTGGCCCCGTGCAGCGCCCGCACCCTGGCGGCGATCGCGCACGGTGTCGGCGACAACCTGATCCACCGCGCTGCCGACGTCGTCCTCAAAGAGCGCCGCAAGCTGGTTCTGGCAGTGCGGGAGTCGCCCCTGAGCGAAATTCACCTCGAGAACATGTTGAAGCTGTCGCGAATGGGCGTGGTCATCGCGCCGCCCCTACCCGCCTTTTATGCGCGCCCGCAATCAATCGACGACATGGTGGATTACTCAGCGGCGCGGATGCTCGATCAGCTCGGCATCCATGTCGAGACCGAGCGCTGGACGGGGGAGATGGTGCCCGGCACCGTAGAGCGTTAGGTCACGGTCAGCGTCAGGGACGGCAGCGCGATGCCGTCAAGGATCGCCGTCACCGTATCCCCGGGCCGCACGAACTGCGCTTCCGTGAGCGTCCCCGAACTGATGTATTCGCCGGCTGCCAGCGGCGGTCCGCCCCGCTTTTCGATTGCCATACCAAGTTCCGCGACAGACAGCGCGGGATTCTTCAGCGCATTCTTCCCCGAGCCTTCGGCCACGACTTCGCCGTTCTTGCGCAGCGCCACCGTGAACGCCGCGAGTTGCTCCGCGAGCGCCTCGAGATTCAACTCGGTCACCTGAAGCGGCGCGCCGACAATCAGGCCGGTGTGAAGTCCGTAGGCCGCAACGAAATCAGCGGGCGTGAATTGCCAGTCCGGATACACGCAATCGATGATCTCAAAGCCCAGCGCGATCGATTCTACCCGGCTCAACACGTCGACCGGTCCGGTCGCACCCGCGAGGGGTGCCTTCAAGCGGAAGACAATCTCGGGTTCGACCTTCGGGGTCATCATGCCGACCGTCGTGAGCTCGTGATCGTTCGTCGCGGCGTGACGGACGGTGTCGTCGTACATGTAGGACCAGACCAGCGTGTCGAGCTTGAGCACGCGCCACATCGCCTTGTTCGCGAACCCGACCTTCCGCCCGACGGTGCGATGCCCCTTCGCGAGCCTCAGATGCATCAGCTCCTGGCCGACTGCGTACGCCGCGGCAATATCGAACCCGCCGTCTCGCGACGTGGGCGGCGCGATCAATTGCCGCTGCTGATACGCGGCCGCAATCTCTTCGGCGAGCGCGCGTGCATCAACCATTGACAGCAAGCCGCGCCTGAATCGCGGTGGCGCGTTGCTTCGATGCGTAGAGGCCGAACGCGATGCCGGCCGCAATCAGCGCCATGACCGCACTGCCATAGAATCCCATCGTCCAGCTGCCGGAGGATTCATACAGCATGGCGGCGGCCCAGCCGCCGAGAATCGATGCAACGCCTTTGGCGGTATACAGCACGGCGTAATTCGACGTTGCATGCCGCGCGCCGAAGTAATCCGCGGACGTCGCCGGGAATAGCGAGTAAATCTGGCCCCAGGTGAAGTAGACGAGCACCAGCGTTGCCGAAAACCATGCGCTCGATCGCGAGCCGAGCGCCACCACCAGGAACAGCGCGATCGCCTGCAACACGAATGTGAGGATCATCGTCTGCTCGCGGCCGAGTCGATCCGACGCCCAGCCCCAAAAGACGCGCGCTGCGCCGTTGGCCAGCGGCGACAGCGTCGCCGCCAGCGTCAATGCGGCGGCCGGGAATCCCCACGACCGCGCCATCGGCCCGGCGTTTGCGGTCACGAGCAATCCCCCGGTTGCCATCAGCACGAATGCGATGTACATCCAGTAAAACTGCGGCGTGCGCAGCACTTCCATGGTCGTGAACTGCCGTTTGCCGAGCTGCTGTCCTCCTGAGGCTGCCCTGCGGGTGGCCGGCTCCTGCGGCGGATGACGCAGGAACTGCGCGACGATCAGAATCACCAGTCCCTGCAGCGCGCCGGTCGTGATGAACGCCTGCTGATAGCCGTTGCTGGCGATGATCGACGAGATGATCGGAATGAACAACGCGGTCCCGCCGCCAAAGCCCGCCGCCATGATGCCGGACGCGAGACCGCGCTGATCCTTGAACCACTTGAGCGCCGAGCCGATCGAGCCGCTGTAGACGAACGCCGCGCCCGTTCCCGCCACGCAGTACAGGACATACAACTGCGGCAGGGTCGTCGCATAACCCATACCGGCCCAGCCGAGCCCGCACAACACACCGGCCGCGCTGATGAACCCGCGCGGGCCGAGCCGATCGATCAGCCACCCGTCGAGCGGCTGCACCCACGTCTGGAACAGGATGAACAACGTGAACGCGAACTGGATGTCCGACAGCTTCCATCCCGTGCCCGCCTGCAACGGCTGCACGAACAACGTCCACGCATACTGCAGATTCGCGATCATGATCATCGCGATCAACGACGCCACCAGCTGGAACCACCGGTTGTTCACGTTCACGCCGATCTCCTTTTCTGGTCGAGCAGCTTCACGCAGGCGTAGACGGTCCGGGTCGTAGGCATCGGCACGCCGAGGCGCTCGCCGAGCTCGACGACGGCGCCGACCACCGCCTCGATCTCCATCGGCCGTCCGGCCTCGAGATCCTGCAGCATCGAGGTCTTGTGCGCACCAACTTTTTCAGCGCCGGCGATGCGCTGCTCGATCGAGATCGGCAGCTCGATGCCGAGCCGTGACGCTACCGTTTCGGTTTCGCGCATGATGTCGCGCACCACTCCGCAGGTCTCCGGGTTGCGCACCAGGTCTTCGAGCGTCGCGCCGGTCAAGGCGCTGATCGGATTGAACGCGACGTTGCCCAGCAACTTGACCCAGATCTCGTGACGAAACCTCGTCGTCACCGGGCATCGGAACCCGGCGGCGATCAGCGTTTCGGCGATCTTCTTGGCGCGGTCCGATTTCGAGCCGTCGGGTTCGCCGAAACTCAGCCGGTTGCCTTCGATATGGCGGATCACACCAGGCGCGACGATGTCGGTTGCGAAGTAGGCCAGCGAGCCGACGACGCGACGCGGCTCGATCGCATCTGCGATCGTGCCACCTGGATCAACACGTTCGAGCCTGAGATTGCCGAGCTCGCCGGGATAATTCTGGAAGTACCACCACGGAATGCCGTTCTGCGTGCTGACCACGATGGTGTCCGGCCCCAACAACGGCCGCAGCGACGGCGCCAGCCCCGTCAACGCGTGCGCCTTGACGCCAACGAACACCACATCACACGTGCCGACACTTTCGAGATCGCCGGTCACCGCCGGGCGAACCTCAAAATCGCCCTCTTCGGCGCTGATCACCGTCAGCCCGCGCTCCCGCATCGCCTCGAGATGCGGGCCGCGCGCAAACAGCACGACATCGGCGCCTTGCCTGGCAAGCCGCGCACCAATGTAGCCGCCGATCGCCCCTGCGCCGGCGATGACGATCTTCACTTACGCCTTTGGCGCGAACGCCTGCGCGACGACGCGACGCTGGATCTTGCCCGTCGCCGTGCGGGGGATCGCGTCGGTGATGTGAATCTGTTTCGGACGCTTGAAGTCCGACAGTTTCTCCTTGCAGAATGCGAGCAGCTCCGCTTCGGCGATTTTCTCTTTCAGCGTCACTGCCGCTTCCACTTCCTCGCCCCACATCTTGTGCGGCACGCCGAAGCACACCGCTTCATGCACGGCCGGATGCGACATCAACACTTCGTCGATCTCGCGCGGCGAGATCTTCTCACCGCCACGATTGATCAGTTCTTTCAAACGTCCGACGAGTGTCAGGTAGCCGTTCTCGTCGAGGAAGCCCTGATCGCCGGTGCGGAACCAGCCATCGAAGAAGGACGTGGCGTTAGCCTCCGGATTGTTTTCGTAGCCGGTGATGACGTTCGGTCCCTTGATGCACACCTCGCCGCGCTCGCCGGGCTTGAGAATGTTGCCGTGCTCGTCGGCGATGCAGATCTGGACGTCCGTCCCCGGGCCGACCGATCCCGGCAGATGCGGGCCGTTTTCGGGCAGCGGATTCGACGCCATCTGATGCGCGGCTTCGGTCATGCCGTAGGCTTCGAGCACGGGAGCGCCAAACGCCGACTCGAGGTCGTGAAGCACCTGCGGCGGCAACGACGCGCTGCACGAGCGAATAAACCGTAATTTTTCGGCGCCGGCCGGCCGAGGCTGTCCAGGCTTGACGCGCGCGAGAAGCAACTGATGGATCGTGGGCACCGCCGAGTACCACGTGGCTCCGTAGGCTTCAGCCGTCTGCCAGAAATTCATCGGATTGAACTTCGTCGGCACGACGACGGTGCCACCCGTCGCCAGCGTGGCCAGGGTGGACGCGACGAGGCCATGCACGTGAAACAGCGGCATCACGCACAGCGACACGTCGTCTTCGCTCAGCTGGTAGCTGCGCGCCACATTCCGCGCCGAGATCGACAGATTCTTGTGGCTCAACGGCACGCGCTTCGGCCGCCCGGTGCTGCCGCTGGTGTGAAGAATGAGCGCCACATCGTCGATCGATGGCGTCGCGATCCGCTGGCGCTGGCTGACGCCGCGCAGCGACACATGTCCCGCTGCGTCCGTGTTGACGATCAACGTTCGCGCGCCCTTGGCTTGCGCAGCGGCCCTCGCATCGTCAACACCGTCAGGCGGCAGCAGGATCACTTTCGCGTTGGTGTCGTCGAGGTAAAACTGAAACTCCTCGTCTTTGTACCCGGGATTAAGCGGCGCGGAAGTGCCGGCCATCGAAGACGCCAGGAAGGACACGACGCAGGCCAGTCCGTTTGGCATCGCCATGCCGATGCGATCGCCGCGATTGATGCCCGCGGCCGCCAGCGATTCGGCCAGCGCGGTGACGTTGTCGCGCAGTTGCGCGTAGCTGATCCGAAGATTCTGCTCCGGAACGATGATGGCGGTGTTGTCCGCCGGCACTGCATCCGTCAGACCAAGCAGCGTGGTTGGCGATCCATTTGCGGGCGGCATAGGCGCTACAATTTGCTCCACGCCGCCGTAATCGTCAACGACAAACGGCGGTGCTAGGATCGACGAAATCCACGTTTTCACCGAGGTTGTGGCAATGACCCATTCGACTTTTGTCCGCGCATTGAGCGTGACCGCGCTGACAGCCCTGATATTCACATCGGCACCGGCACCCCGCGTCGCGGCCCAAAGCGACGCCAATCAGCTGGTGCCGGCCAACGCCTACAAGGATCTGAAGTGGCGCAGTGTCGGCGCGACGCGCGGCGGTCGCGTTACGGCCTATGCAGGCGTGCGCCAGCAGCCGCACACGTTTTATTTCGGCGGCGTCGGCGGCGGCGTCTGGAAGACCGAGGATGCAGGCATTACGTGGGTGCCGATCAGCGACGGCCAGATCACGTCGACGGGCTCGATCGGATCGATCGACGTCGCGCCTTCGGATCCGAATCACGTGTGGGTCGGCACCGGCAGTGCCGCGATTCGATCGAACGTGATCATCGGCCGCGGCGTCTACAAATCGCTCGACGCCGGCAAGACCTGGCAGTTCATGGGATTGAAGGACTCGGGCCAGATAGGTGGCATCAAGGTGCATCCTGTCAATACCGACACCGTCTGGCTCGCCGCGCTGGGCTCGCCGTTTGGTCCCAACGAGGAGCGCGGCATCTTCAAGACGACGGACGGCGGCAAGACCTGGAAGAAGACCTTGTTCGTGAACAACGAGACCGGCGGCCGCGACATCGAAGTCGACTGGCAGAATCCCGACATTCTCTACGCCGCCATGTATCGCGGCTTCCGCAAGGGTTGGGACATCATCAGCGGCGGCCCGGCCAGCGAAGGCGGCATCTACAAATCCACTGACGGCGGCGAGACCTGGAAGAAAATCACCGCGGGCCTCCCGAGCAAATTAATCGGCAAGATCGACATCGACATCGCCCGCAGCAATCCCAAAGTGCTCTACGCGATGATTGAAGCGCCGGGCAACGAGGGCGGGCTGTTCCGCTCCAATGACGCCGGTGAATCGTGGACGCTCGTCAACAGCTCGCAGCGTCTGCGCGCGCGGCCGTTCTATTTCCACTACGCCACCGTCAACCCGAAAAGCGAGAACGAGGTGTGGGTCAACGAGCTCGGGCTGCACAAGTCCGTCGATGGCGGCAAGACCTTCACCACCGTCGACACCCCGCATGGCGACAACCATGGCATGTGGTTCAACCCGGACAACCCGAGCATCATCCTGCAGGTCAACGACGGCGGCGCCAACGTCAGCTTGAACGGCGGCCGCAGCTGGTCGTCGATCCTCAATCAGCCGACGGCGGAGTACTACATGGTGGCGGTCGACGAACAGTATCCGTATCGCCTCTACATGCCGCAGCAGGACAACAGCACGTTGATCATTCCGAGCATTCCGCCGGTGTCGTGGGGCTTCGAGCATCCGGCGCAAGCCTGGCAACAGGCCTCGGGGTGCGAGACCGGACAAATCTGGCCGAAGAAGAACGGCAAAGTGGTGTGGGGCGCGTGCAAGGGCGAAGTCGGCCGCTACAACACCGAAACCGGCCAGGAGAAACACTACTGGGTGTATCCGCAGAATCGTTATGGTCACGATCCGGACGAGATCAAGTACCGCTTCCCGCGCCAGACCGTTGTCTATGTCTCGCCGCACGACGAGCGCGTGATCTACCAGGCCTCGCACGTGCTGCATCGCTCGACGGACGAAGGCATCTCCTGGGACATCATCAGCCCCGATCTGACCGCCAAGGAGCCGCAATATCAGATCGTCTCGGGCAACCCGATTACGCGCGATGTCACCGGTGAAGAGGTCTACTCAACGATCTATTCGATGATCGAATCGCGGCTGGAGCGCGGAGTCATCTGGGTCGGCGCCAACGATGGCCCGGTGCACGTCACGCGCGACAACGGCAAGACCTGGAAGAACGTGACGCCGAAGGACCTGATCGGGGCGCGCATCCAGACCATCGAAGATTCGCCGCACATGAGGGGCCGCGCCTACATTGCCGGCTATCGGTTCCTGCGCGAGCACGATCTCAAACCGTACATCTATCGCACCGACAACTACGGCGAGACCTGGACGTTGTTGACCGACGGCAAGAACGGATTGCCGATCGATCACCCGACGCGCGTCATCCGCGAGGATCCGCGGCAGGCCGGGCTCCTCTACGCCGGCACCGAGTTCGGTTTCTTCGTCTCGTTCAACGGCGGCCGCAACTGGCAGTCACTGCAGCAGAACCTGCCGACGACGCCGATCACCGATATCAAGGTGCACCGCAACGACCTCGTCGTCTCGACGATGGGACGGTCGGCGTGGATCATGGACAACATCACGCCTCTGCAGGAGCTCGCGCGAATCGCGACGGGAACCTCGAAGACCACCGCAGGTCTCGGCTTCAGTAACGAGGAACTAGAACAGGGACTGCCGAGCGTGGCGCTGTTCCAGCCCCGCGACACGATTCGCTATCGCAGTAGCACGGCACCGCTGTCGAACGCCGAACCGGAGTATCCGCCGCAGTTTGCGCAGTTCGACCTATATTTCGCCAACGTCCCGGGCGCGGACACGAAACTCGAAGTGCTGGATGCCGGTGGCACGGCGCTGCGGACGTGGACCGTGGCGCCCGCGAAACCTGCGGGCGCAGGCGCGCAGGAGATGCGCGGCCCGTTCTTCCGCGGCGGCGGCGGCTCCACCAGCATCCGCGCCGAAGCGGGCATGCAGCGGATCTCGTGGGATCTGCGGTATCCGGGGCCGTGGTCGCCGAACACGCCGAACGGCGGGCCGGGCGGGCCACTCGTGCCACCGGGCAAGTACAGCGTGCGTTTGACCGCGGCCGGCCAGACCATCACGCGGACGTTCCAGTTGAACTCCGATCCGCGCGTGGCGGCGGACGGTGTCACCGACGCGGCGATTGCCGAGCAGGTGAAGTTCCAGCTGCAGGTCCGCGATGCGATCAGCGACGCGCGGAGATTGCAGCAATCGATCGAACAGGCCATGCAGAAAGCCGGCCTCAAGCCGCAGCTCGCCACGGGGCAGCCCGGCGAGTCGCCGAGCACCACCAAGTACGATCATCCCTTGCAGCAGCTCTACGCGCGGGTCATCGACACGCCCGGAATTTACACACAGCCGATGTTGATCAGCCAATTGAACAACATTCAGCGGATGGTGACGCAGGCCGATCAGCGCATCGGCCGCGACGCACACGAGCGCTATGCGGATTTGATCAAGGAGATGCAGGCTATCGAAGCGCAGCTGAAGAAGCTCGGCTCGTAAAGGCTATGGCCAAGGCGTGGTTTGTCGCGCTCGCTATCTCCGCCGCCGTGGCGCTCACGAGCGCGCAACAGCGGATTGCCGTTGGCGTAATGACGCGAACCGGCTATCTGCTCCCCTATTTCCAGATCAGTGGCGATTCGATAGTTCCGCTCACATCGAATGGCCGAATGTTGCCTGCGGTCTCCGCGCTAGAGCGCATGCCGTGGACGCTGACGACAATCGCAGACGGCTTGACAACGGAAGTGAGAGCCACGAGCAGACAGCAGCTCGATATGGGTTACGAGTTCCGCGACGCCTGGAGAACAACCTTCAAGGGGCGACCCTGGCCTTCCTACGCCGTGCCGATACCCAAGGTTGGCCTGGCGACGCAGGGCGTCACCGCTGTAGCGGCGGAGAATCTGGTTGTCAATAACGACGATGGTAGCCGGGGAGTCAGAGCGCATGTCACGAGGCTAGCCCACAGTCGTGAGTCGCAGTTCCTGCGTGAAGAGCCAGATCATCCCGCAAACAAGGTTCCGCTCGCCGAACGACGGCGCACCGTTGTCAGGCTCGACAAGTTATGGCGGCGCCATGCTAATGGGCTCGACACGTACTATTTCGAAGCGACCAAGCGTTATGGCCCCTACGTGCTGGTAGTGACGGGGTGGATCGTGGGGAAGGGCGACGATCTGACACCGCATTTCGTGACGCTCAAACCGGCTGACGACGAGCACAAACGGGGTGTCTACCGGCACCTATTGGGCATTATCCCGATGGAGAAACGTGAACTCTGGGTGATGGAAGAGCATTACTACGAGGGTGAGGGCTGGATGATTCGTGAGTGGCCGTCTGGCAAATGCGCGCTCGACGGGTGCAATTGAGCATGTGCGATTTTGGCCGACCTCATCAGCACGGATCTGCGGACTTCGGCTTCATCGTCGACGCGCTTCAGATCCGCGAATTGATCGATGAGACGCGCCGCGTCACGCAGGAGATCGCGGATACGCAGGCACGCGTCGATGCGCTGCGTCCGGCGTTCGGCAGACTCCTGGCCGCGGATGGCTGGCTGCCAAAAGCATACGGCGAACCAGACGTAAAAAGTGGCATGGGCGGCGGCATCGGTCAGTACGCGTTGTATCGCGCCGAAGGCGGCTCGCTGTGTTTGTTCTCGCTGGTGATTCCAGCCGGCGCACAAACACCGATCCACGATCACCTCGCGTGGGGATTGATCGGCGTCTATCGCGGCGTGCAGGATGAGACGGTATATCGCCGCGTCGACGACGGCCGCGATGAGTCACAGGCAAGGCTGCAGGTCGCGCGCCAACAGACCGTCAGCCGCGGTGAGTTCTATACGCTGATTCCGCCGTTGGACGACATCCATT
>DASPNQ010000132.1:0-25666 GCA_035626435.1 Vicinamibacterales bacterium | reverse complement strand
CGGGGGAATGGAATACGCGCCTCGACGGCACGTTCCGCGCGCAGTTTGCCGGCAATTTTCAGGACGTGATTCGACTCGGCAAAGCGTTCGGCGTCCCGGCGAGCTTTGACGGCACCGGCTCCCTTGCTTTCGACCTGACCTCCAACGGCACACGACTGGGCACCGTCGGCACGCTGTCGCTCAACAAAGGCACCTTGATCTGGGGTGGCGTCACCACCGCCCAGGACCTCGTCGTCAACGCAGCGTTGAACGGCGAGCAGCTGACGGTCGAGCGGCTGACCGGTAATGTCGCGAGCGGCGGCATCATCGGCTCGTTTTCCGCGAAGGGATCCGCGAGGGTGACCGAGCTCAGGCTCGCGGCCGTGGACGGCGCGATCGTGCTGGATGCGGCGCGGTTTACTTTCTCAGGCATCCCGGTCGAGCAGCAGCGCCCCTCTCGAATCGAGTTGTCCAAGGGCACGCTCACCGTCGCCGACGTGTCGTGGGTGATCGCGGAACACCCGATCGCCCTGGCCGGATCGATCGGTATCGCGGCGGCGAATCCGCCGATTGATCTTGCCGTCAAGGGACTCGTCGATCTCCGCGTGCTGTCCGCGTTGACCAGCGCCGTCGCATTCGACGGTAACGCCGACGTCGATGCCAGGATTGGCGGCACCGTCGCAACGCCGGCGCTGGCCGGACGCATCACGCTGATGGATGCGGAACTTGCCGTCGCCGAGCCACGGCTGATCCTCTCGGAATTGAACGGCGCGATCGAGCTCAACGGACAGGTTGCCGTCTTTCAGGGCGTCCGCGGCGTGGCCAATGGCGGAACGTTGATCGTTGATGGTCCGGTCGCGTTCGAGAACATGACCCTCAGCGGCGGAGCAGTGAACATTCAGGCGCAGGGGGTCGCGTTGGAAATCCCACGCGGTCTGCGCAGCGAGCTTGACGCCCTGGTGACGTTCCGGCCCGATCCGCGCAACCCGTCGCTGACCGGCGACATCCGCGTCGTGCAGAGCGCCTATACGGAGACCATCACGATTGCGGCCTTTGCGCGCCAGGCGGCGGCCCCAGTCACCCCCGGTGCCCTGAACCGACCGTATCTCGATCGCCTGCAACTCAACCTCGTTCTCACCACCACCGACGACATCGTCATCGACAACAACTACGGCCGCCTGGCGGCTGGCGCCGACGTCCGGCTCTTGGGTACGGCAGCCACGCCCGGCATGGAAGGCCGCATCACGTTGCGCGAAGGCGGACAGATCTTTCTCGCAGGCCGTACTTTCCGAATTACGCGCGGCGACATTTCGTTTACCGATCGGCGTCACATTCACCCGGAGTTCAACATCGCAGCGGAGGCCAACCTTGGAACCGGCACCGGCAACGTCACGATGACGCTGACGGGCACGCTCGAGCGGCCGCAGATCGACTTGAGTTCCGAGCAGGGCTCGCGAACGCCGGGAGAGATCGCTGCCGAAATCGTCGGTTCGACCAATACCGAAACCGCCCTCACGCTGCTGTCCGCGGATCTGCTCGGCGTCACCGGACGGGCCATCGGCCTTGATGCCTTTCGCGTCGAGCGCGGCGACTACGAGGATCAGGACTTTCGCGACTACCAGGATGACCCGACATTGATCGGGCAGAACCGAACGGACCCGACCACGCGACTGACGGTGGGTAAGCGGTTGAGCGATCAGGTCGAGTTCACCGTGTCGCAAAACCTTCGAGAGAACGGCAAGGCGACATTCATCATCAGCTACTTCCCGCGCCGCAACGTCGAGCTGCGCGCCCTGTCGCGCGACACCGGCACGCTCAGTGTCGGCATCCGGCACCAGGTGACGTTCGGAGGCGGTGAAAGCCGGCCGCCGTCGGAGCGCCGCATTCGGCCCACCATCAGCGACGTCACCATTACCGGTGTCGAACCGCCGATCGCGGCGTTCGTGCGCGAGCAAATCAAGCTCGAACCGGGCGACGAGTTCGACTTCCTCGACCTGCAGCGCGACATCGATCGGATCCGCGAGGCGTTTCACGAGCAGGGACATCTCGAAGCCCGCGTCAGGGCGCGACGCACGGAATCCGACGATGCGCGGAGCGTTGCGATGGAGTTCGTGATCGATCGCGGGCCATTCACGCTGCTGCAGGTCGCCGGCATCGTGGCGCCCGATGCGCTGATCGAGGAGCTCGAAGAAGCGTGGCATCGCAACGTGTTCGATCAATTCCTGGTCGAGGACCTGACGCACCGCGTCCGCCGTCACCTCGTCGAGACCAACGAGCTCGGCAGCGTCGTGGTTGGCACGATCGATCGTCCGCAAGCGGATACCAAGCGACTGCGCATCGACGTGACGCCGGGCGTGCCGGTCGGGGGACGCGAGTTCCGCTTCACCGGCAACGCAGCGCTGGCGGCGGAGCGCCTGCTAGAGGAGATCGACGAGGCCGGTCTGCAGGTCGAGGCCTGGCTCGATCGAACCCTGGTCGAGCGGACGATTCGTCAGGTCTACAACGAGGAGGGGTTCCTCAAGGCCGCGGTCACGGGCCGGCCATTGGAAATCGACGGCACGACCGGCGTGCTGACGTTCGACATCACCGAAGGCCCCCGCACGCAGATCGGGGCCGTCACCTTCAGCGGAGTCGCCGGGACGCGCATGGCACAGGTCGAGAAGGCCGCGGCGCTGGAGACGCCATCGCCGTACGCCGTGCCTGAGGTCAATGCCGCGCGATTACGCATCGAGGAGCACTACCGCAGGCTGGGCTTCAACAACATCGAGATCGAGGCGCAACCGGACACCACCGCGGATGACGTCGTCGTGTTGAACTTCGCCATCGTCGAAGGCACGCAGCAAATCCTCAAGGATGTCGAAGTCTTGGGCCTCGAGGTCACGAACCGCAAGGTCCTGACGCAATCGCTTCGCTTCGAGCCTGGCAAGCCGGTGGACCTGGACGAGTGGGCGCTGGCGCGCAAGCGGCTTTACGACACCAATGTCTTCCGTCTCGTCGATTTGCAGCCAGTGCCGCTGGGCGATCCTGTTGACGGCGTTCAGGCCGTCAAGGCCGTGGTGCGCGTCGAAGAGTACCCGCAGTGGGCGTTTCGATACGGCTTCCAGCTCGAAGGGGAGCGGCGACTCGAATTCGACGAGTTCACGAGCACGCGCAATGCCGGCGTCGTCGCCGAATTGCGGAATCCCAACCTGTTCGGTCGCGCGCTGACCGGCGGCGTATTCGGCATGTACGAGCGCGACCAGCGCGATGCGACGTTGTTCCTCGGCACGTCGCGCCTGTTCGGCTGGTCGGCGCGGTCGACCTTGTATGGTTTCTTCGCGCGTGATCGCCTGCGCGACGATCTCGGCCAAGAGCTGGTGGCGATATCGGATCGCCAGGGCGTCAGCGTCGATCAGCGGTGGCGGCCGCGAGGCTTCCAGATCGTCTATGGCTATCGCTTCGAGCGCAATCACACGTTCGATCCCGAACCGGGTAACGACCCGCTGCCACTCGATGTCGTCGCCAACCTGGCGAAACTGAGTTACGCGATGCTGTTCGATCGCCGCGACGATCCCATCAACGCGCGGCGGGGAACGTTCAGCGCCTTTTCGTTCGATCAAGGCGCGCCGTTCCTCGGCTCGGACTTCAGCAATCGCAAGCTGCTGATGCAGCAGTTTGTCTTCGTTCCGGTCGGCCGGTTGACGCTGGCGTCGCGTGTCCAGGCCGGCTTCGCGTTCGGACGCGATCCGCTCTCGTTCACCGATCGGTTCCGAGCCGGCGGCGCGACCAGCGTCCGCGGCTACTCGGAGGAAAGCCTCGGTCCACGCAATGCCGCCGGTGTGCCAAGCGGCGGCGACCGCCTGTTGATTCTCAACCAGGAGGCGCGCTTCCCGATGTATAGCTGGGCGAACGGCGTGCTGTTCGTGGATGCCGGCAACATCTTCGCGAAGGACGAAGCCTGGGGAGCGTTGAAGGTGGGTTACGGCGTGGGATTGCGCTTCGATACGCCGGTCGGCCTGTTGCGGGTCGATGTCGGTTTCCCGAAGTCACCGGTGACCACGGCGCGCCGAAGCACGAAGTGGTACTTCGGATTCGGGCACATCTTCTAGCGGTAAGTGGCGTCGGTGGCTAGTTGGGTTGTCACAACCTACTAACCACCACCCACCATTACCAGCGAATAACTACTTGATGGTCCTCAGAATAGCGAGGACTGCGGATCGTTCTGGCGCATCCGGGGCCAGACGTAGAAACGCGTCGAAGTGGTCGGCGGTTCTTGGCAGCTGGCGCTGCCGCTGGTGCGCGAGCGCAGCGTAATAGTGTGCGTAGGCGAAATCGGGTTTCAGCTCCAACGCCCGTGTGAACGCGGCGACCGCGGTGCCCCAGTCGTTCGCCTTGCTCGCCGAGAGACCGAGTTGATAATGAGCAAAGGCGTTGCCTTCGTCCGCTTCGACGGCGCGGCGTGACAGCTCGATGGCGCGCTCCGTGTCGTTGGCGATCAACGCTTCGCCGGATTCGCCGATCAGACGCCACGCCGGCTGGTCGCTGCCGCGCAGCCGTGTCAGCTCCGCACCCGCCTGGCCGCCGCGTTCGAGCTTGAGCAGCGATTGCGCCGCGAGGTAGGTTGAGGCCGGATCGCCGTCCCGCGCCGCCTCGACCGCCTTGTCGTAGGCGCCGGACTGGAACAGGCGCTGCACCTCCGGCTTTTGGGCGGCCAAGGTCGAGCCGGCAACCGCCGAAACCACCGCCACCGCGCCCACCGCCCGTATGAGATTGGTCATATACTTATTAGACGTTCTAGCGTTCCGACAGTTTCCCCCAGCTCAGCTGCTCTTCAATGTCAGACCAAAAACTGAAAATTGCCGTGTTTATCGATTTCGACAACATCGAAATCGGCGTCAAGACCACTCTCAACGGTTCGTTCGATATCGGGGCGGTCCTCGAAGCCATCAAAGAGCGTGGCGAGGTCATCACCAAAGTCGCCTACGGCGACTGGAAACGATCCGGTGATCACGGCCGCGCGATGGCGCAGCATGCCGTCCGGATGGTGCAGCGCGTGATGACGCCAGGTGGCGACAAGAACGGCGCCGACATCAATCTTGCGCTCGACGCGCTGGAAATGGCCTTCACGCACGCGCACATCAACGCGTTCGTGATCGTCGGCGGCGACAGCGACTTCATCACGCTGGTCGAGAAATTGAAGCAGTACGACCGCAAGGTGTTCGTGGTCGGCGGCCGCGCCTTCACCAGCCAGGTGATGCAGAAGAACTGCACCGAGTTCATCGCCTACGAGAACGTCGTGTCCGACTTGTCGACGGCCGGCGGCTCGGCGCGGGCCGAAGCCCGCCCGGATCGCGGACGCCGGCATGGGCCGGGAAAAGCCGACCGTCCACGCGCCGCCAGCAATCAGACCATCGATCAGGCATTGCCGCTCGTGCAGCGGGCGTTGAAGGTCCTCAGCGATCGCGAAGTCTCGCCGCAGCTTGGATTGCTCAAGAGCACGCTGCTGCAACTCGACTCGTCGTTCTCCGAGCGCGATTACGGCGCCGGCACGTTCCGCGAATTCGCCGAGAAACTGGCGCAGCATGGTCTGGTGGTTCTGAAACACCAGGGCCGCAGCACGCTCGTCGAACTGCCGGGCAGCGAACCTGTCACGTCTGCCGAGCCCCCGGCGGTTGCCGAGCCGGCGAATTTGACGGAGCTGCTCGAACAACCCGACTCCGTGCCACAGGACTTCGATGGCGCGCCGAGCCGGCCGGCGGAGAAAAGTGATGTCTCGCTGGGCGACGGCGTGGCGTTGGTGCGGCGGGTGCTCGCCGACACCACCGCGTCACCGCGCTGGCCGATGTATCCTCGCCAGTTCAAGCAATTCCTTCGCACCGCCCAACCGGACTTCGACGAGCGCAAGTACGGATCGATCGCCGACTTGATGCGCGCCTGCCAAAAAGACGGCTTGCTGCGGCTTGAGCGCGATCGACAGGGCGCGTTGCGCGTCTTCGCAAGCGGTTCGTCGTCGCGCGCGTCGGTGCCGCACGGGTGGGGCGTTGGCGCCCGCGACAACAGTGGATCGCAACTGGCGCCGGAAGGCGATGCGCCACCCGTTGTCGACATCTCGCCGTTGGCCGTCGTTGACGCAGAACCGCCGCCAGTTGTCGAAGCGCAAGTGACAGCGATCGTCGAAGACGCACCAGCCGCGCCCGCACCAAAGGCCAAGCGCGCGTCGAAGGCGCGCAAGGCCGCCGGCGCGGAGAAGAAAAAGGCACCGGCGCGAAAGAAGAAAGCGTCCTAGCGCTTTATAATCTTTCGCGCAGTGGCATCAGATTACACAGCCAAGGACATTACGGTCCTGGAAGGGCTCGAGCCCGTCCGGAAACGTCCCGGCATGTACATCGGCGGCGTTGGCAGCTCGGGCCTGCATCACTTGGTGTGGGAGACGCTCGACAACTCCATCGATGAAGCGATGAATGGCCACGCGAGCAACATCCGCGTGACGCTGCACGAGGACGGCTCGTCGATCACCATCGAAGACGATGGCCGAGGCATTCCGGTCGACGTGCACCCGAAGACCAAGAAGAGCGCGCTGGAGGTGATCTTCACGGTGCTGCATGCCGGCGGTAAATTCGAGGCCGGCAATTACAAGACCGCCGGGGGCCTGCACGGCGTCGGTGCCAGCGTCGTCAACGCGTTGTCGCGAGAGCTGATTGCCACGGTGAAACGTGACGGCCATCAGTATCAGATGACATTCAAGCAAGGAAAGCCGACCAGCGCCCTCAAGAAGGTCGGGCCGGCTCGCGGCACCGGGACGACGGTCTTCTTCAAGCCGGATCCGCAGATTTTCCCCAAGGTCGAATTCGACGCGCAGGTCATTCGCGAGCGGCTCGAAATCGCCAGCTACCTGCACCGCGGCGTGAAAGTCACGTTCGAGGACGAAACGACCGGGCAGAAGGACGTCTATCAGCACGCGGAAGGCGTGGTTGATTACCTCAGGAAGATCGTCGCCGGCCGCGGCGCCAAGCCGGTGCACGAGGCGCCCTTCGCCGTCGAGAAGGAGAACGGCGTCAAGCTGGAGCTCGTGCTGCAGTGGACGGAAGCGACGGATGAACATATCCGCAGCTACGTCAACGGCATCCCCACGGGGTCCGGCGGCACGCACGAAAACGGGTTGCGCGCGGGCCTTGGAAAAGCGGTCCGCAACTACATCGACACGCACAATCTCACCCCGAAGGGCGTCACGTTGACCGCGGAAGACATACGCGAGGGCTTGACGGGCGTGCTGTCGGTGTTCGTGCAGGAACCGCAGTTCCAGGGGCAGACCAAGGACCGCTTGAACAACCCCGAAGTGATGTCGGCGGTCGACGGGCTGGTGCGCCCGGCCCTCGAACATTGGTTGAACAACAACCAGTCGATCGCCGAGGCGATCGTCGCGCGCATCATTCTGGCGGCGCGGGCGCGCGAAGCCAGCCGCGCGGCGTCGGCGGAAGTCGTTCGCAAGGGGCCGACGGCCGGCCGTGTGAATCTGCCGGGCAAGCTCGCCGATTGCACCAATCCCGGCTCGATCACCAGCGAGCTGTTTGTCGTCGAAGGCGATTCGGCGGGCGGATCGGCGAAGCAGGGCCGCGACCGCGCCAGGCAGGCGATCCTGCCGCTGCGCGGCAAAGTGTTGAACACCGAGGGCGTGTCGACAGCAAAAGTGCTCGAGAACAAGGAGCTGTCGGATCTGGTCACCGCGCTCGGCTGCAGCGTCGGCAAGACTTTCGACATCAACCGGATGCGCTACGGCAAGGTGATCATCCTCGCGGACGCCGATTCCGACGGCCACCACATCGCGACCCTGCTGCTGACGTTCATCTTCCGGCACATGCCGCAGCTCATCACCGCCGGCCGCGTCTACCTTGCCCAACCGCCGCTCTACCGCATCGACATCGGCAAGGAAACGCACTGGGCGCTCGACGACGAGCAGAAGGAGCAGATCGTCAAGCGCGCCGGACGCGCGACACCGGAGATCACGCGCTTCAAGGGACTCGGCGAGATGATGCCGAAGGTGCTGTGGGAAACGACCCTCAACCCGCGCACCCGCCGGCTGCTCAAGGTCGAAATCTCCGATCAACTGGTGACCGACCGTGTGATCAACGAGTTAATGGGCAAGGACGCTTCCGCGCGCTTCCGGTTCATCATGGACCGCGCCGAAGATGCCGTAGAGCTCGATGTCTGAGACCAAGTAAAATCACTGGGTTTGTCCGACCCCGTCGCCAAAGACAAGAAGTCCCCGTACGATCGCTCGCTCGTCGAAGGCCCTATCGGTCCCGCCGTCTGGAAACTGGCGTGGCCGACCATGTTGCAGAACGTGATCGCCGGCCTGCAGGGCCTGATCGATCATGTCCTGGTCGGCAATCTGCTCGGCTACGAGGCCAACGCCGCCATCGGCGTCAGCTGGCAGATCTTCCTGGTCGTCATCGTCTTCATGGCGTCGCTGTTCACGGGACAGGCGGTGCTGGTCGCCCGTTACGTCGGCGCGGGGGAAGTCGATCGCGTCAACAAGACCGTGCAACAGGCGATCCTGACCGCCGTCGTGATGTACGCGGTGCTGGCGCCGTTCGGGTATTTCGCGGCGCCGATGCTGCTGGATTTTGCCAACGCCTCGCCCGGGGTCAGCGAGCTGGCGTTGCCGTTCCTGCGCGTCAACTTCACCTTCAGCATCGGCATGTTGATGTTCTTCATGCTGACGTCGGCATTACGCGCGGCCGGCGACGCGCGCACGCCGATGCGGCTCGGCGTGACGATGACGATTCTCAACGTGGTGCTGAACATCCTGCTGATTCGCGGCCTTGGGCCGATTCCGGCGCTCGGAACGCTGGGGTCGGCGCTCGGCACGGTGATCGCCTCGAGCACGGTCAGCGCGTATGCGCTCTACCAGCTGTTGAAGGGCCGGCTGGTGATCAAGCTGTCACGCCACATGGACTGGCGGCCGGACTGGACGATCATCCGTTCGCTGTTTCGATTCGGCCTGCCGACCGGCGTCCAGGGCATTGCGATGAATGTCGCCGGTGTGATGCTGCTGCGGTTCATCGGCTCGCTGGAACAGAGCGCGGAAGCACAAGGCGCCTACGCGATCGGCTACACCGAGCTGTTTTCGCTGATCACCTGGACATCGGTCGGCTTGATGGGCGCCGCCGCGACCATTGCCGGCCAGAATCTCGGCGCCGGTCACCCCGAGCGGGCGATTCAGGGCGTGCATACCGCGTCACGCATCGGTCTGGCGGTCGCCGCGGGTGTCGGCATCATCTTCGTCGCCTTTCCCGGTGCGCTGTTGTGGCTGTTCGGCGCGACCGATCCCGCCGTCACGACGATCGGCCGCCAGCTGCTGCAGTACCTGGCCGTCTCGGGATTCTTCATCACGTTGGCGCTGACCTATACGGGCGGCCTGCAGGGAACGGGCGATACGCGCAGCCCGCTGTTCATCACGCTGGCGTCGCAAATTGCGGTGCCGATTGGCATGTGCGCCGCGATTCAGGCCGCGCGGCAGTTGCAGCCGGGCGACATCTGGCTCGCGATCGTGCTCGGTCACTTCACCCGCTGCGTGCTCACCGTCGCGCGTTTCCGCCAGGGCAAATGGCGGACCATTCCCGTCATCCCGTGAGCTGGCCGGGATGCCGGCTGATTCGGCTCACGCCAGCGGTACGGTCAGCGTGAACGTGGCGCCCTCGCCTTGCCGCGACGCGACGCGAATCACGCCGCCTTGCTTTTCCGCGAGCGCCCGCGCGATGGTCAAGCCGAGCCCCGTCCCCGCGATTCGCCGCGTGTCGCTGCCGTCCAACTGCGTGAACGGCTCGAAGATGAAGTCGACTTTGTGCGGCGGGATCCCCGGACCATGGTCGCGCACCGTGATCGCGGCCATCGACCCTTCGCGGCCGGCTCTCACCTCGACCCGGCTGCCGGTCGGCGCATGCTTGATCGCATTTGAGAGCAGGTTGACGAGGACCTGGATGGTCCGATCGGGATCGGCGACGACGTCCTGAATGCCGTTGGTGGTGTGCGTAATCGTCACGCCCGCGTCGCGCGCGACCGCCTCCACGGATCGCACCGAATCCTCGACGATTGGCTGCAGCGCGGTCCGCCTCGGCGTGACCATCATCTCACCGGCTTCGATCTTCGACATGTCGAGGATGTCGTTGACGATGCGGATCAGGCGATCGGCGTTGGCGAGCGCGACGCGCACCAGCTGATCGGCGTCGGCATTGCCGGTCATGTCTTCGGCGACCAGCAGCTGCATCGCCGCGCGAATCGACGTCAACGGCGTGCGCAACTCATGGCTGACCATCGATATGAATTGTGACTTCAGCCGCTCGAGCTCGCGCGACATCGTGACGTCGGAGCCGATGCCAATCAGGTAGGTGGTCGCCTGGCCGCGCAGCGCCACGATCGTCCAGCCAATGACGTGACGGGAGCCGTTGCGGCCGACCCAGGTGCGATCGAGCGTGACCGGCTCGATCGAAGCGGCGAGCCGGGCAATGCCGCCGCGGACGTCAGCGCGGTCTTCGTCGAGCACGAACGGCAGTTCCCAGATCGGGCGTCCGGCCACGTCCGCCATCGTCACGCCGGACAATTGCTCGCACGCCCGATTGAAACGCACGACCTGTCCCTCTGAATCGAGCACCATGATCAGGCTCGGCGCGGTATCGAGAATCGCCGACACGAAGTCGCGTTCCTCGCGCAACTGCGCTTGCGCGTCGACGCGATCGGTGATGTCGCGCGCCATCCCCTGGAAGCCTTCGATCCGGCCGGCCGTGACGATCGGCCGGACGTGCTGGCCGACCCAGATCTCGGTGCCGTCCTTCCGCCGCACCGGAAATTCCAGATACGTCGATTCGCCCGTCCTCGCGGCTTTCTCGTAGAACGCCGTCGCGCGCGCCACCCAGTCAGGGCGCATCAGCTCGAAGTACTTCATCGACAGCAGCTCACCCTCGTCGAATCCGAGGATGCGCGTCGCCACCGGATTCACGAACGTGAACCGGCCGAACGGGTCGGTCCCGTAGATCATGTCGCTGGCGTTGTCGACGAGATCGCGATAGCGGCGCTCGGTCCGTTCGACGGCTTTGGTGCGCGCCCGCACTTGTCGATGCAGCGAGCGGTTCCAGGCGGTGCCGCCGACGAACAGCAGCAGCACCAACGCGCCGGCAACCGACAGCGTCGTCGCGTAGCGATCGAGCCAGGTGCGGCGGATCGGGCTGGTCAAGTGCAATTCGACGAGGCGGTCGAACTCGCCGCTGCTTTTCAGGCGATCGAGGGCGATGCGCAGCGGCGCGACGAGATGGTCGCGGCCGCGCAGCACGGCGAGGTGGTACGGGCGTGAGATCAGCGGCACTTCAACCGCGGTCTCCGCCAGCGCGCCCATCAGAAACCGCATCGTGAGGTGATTGCCGGCGGCGCCGTCGACGTCGCCGCGTTCGAACGCACGGATTTGGTCTTCGCGCGTCTTGACCACGAGCAGCGCCGGCCGGCGCGACTCCGGCAGCCCCGCCAGTAACTGGTGATTGATCGAGTTTTCGTCGACTGCGATGCGCACGCCCCACAGATCGTCCAGGCCCGTCGGATATCGAGACAGCCCTGGCCGCATCATGACGACCTGCGCCAGCGTCCACGTCTGATCCAGCAGCTGGTACTTCGCCGCCCGATCGTCCGTGTACGACAGGAACATCACGTCGGTCGTGCCGGCCTCGAAGTCACGCATGCGTTCGTCGCGCGGACCGAGACGGATGTCGATCGCCATGCCGGCTTCACGCGCGAGCGCGCGGATCAATTGAATGTTGAAGCCCTGCGGCCGCCCCTGCTCGTCGAGGTACTCGTAGGGCGGAAACTCGTGGTCACCGCCGTAGACCAGTGATCGCGATGCGTCCGGCTGGGCGGACGCCCCTGACGCCGAGCAAAGAGCGAAGCACGCGATGATCGCGAGGCGGCGGCGCACGGGGCGCATTGTAACGGGACTCGGCCTTCGCCGCTCGCCTTGCGAGCGACGGCGAGGGAATTAGAATAGAGAGTCCTACTGATTCCCTGAGGTTCTTCATGACTGACGTATTTGCCGGCCGACGCCGGGTGCCGCGGCCTGAAAATGATCCGAATCTGTCGTACGCGCCCGGCACGGCTGCGCGAGCGGAACTGAAAGCACGTCTCGGACAGATGGCCGGCGAGACGGTCGACATCCCAATCATCATCGGCGGCAAAGAAATCCGCACGGGCGCGACCGAGAACGTCGTGATGCCGCATAAGCACGGCCACGTGCTCGGTACCTTCCATAAGGCGACGGCGGACCACGTCCGTCAAGCCGCGGACGCAGCGGTGAAGGCGCGCAAGGAGTGGTCGAGCTGGTCTTTCGATGATCGCGCCGCGGTGTTTCTGCGCGCTGCCGAATTGCTCACGACGACCTGGCGATCAACCGTCGTCGCCGCGACGATGCTTGGGCAATCGAAGACGGCGTATCAGGCGGAAATCGACGCGGCTTCAGAGCTGGTTGATTTCTGGCGTTTCAACGTGGCCTTTGCTCAAGAGATTCTCGCGGAGCAACCCGATAGTTCGCACGCCGTCTGGAACCAGATGGAGTATCGCCCGCTCGAGGGATTCATCTACGCCGTGTCGCCATTCAATTTCACGGCGATTGGCGGCAACCTGGCCGGCGCGCCCGCGCTGATGGGGAACGCGGTGTTATGGAAGCCCGCGAGCACGGCGATGCTCAGCGGCTATTACGTCATGCGCCTCCTCGAAGCGGCAGGATTGCCGCCTGGCGTCATCAACTTCCTGCCCGGCAACGCTGTCGAGATTTCGAACGTCATTCTCGATCATCGCGAGCTCGCAGGCATCCACTTCACCGGCAGTACCGGCGTATTCAACAGCATGTGGCAGAAGGTGGGCGAGAACCTCGGCAAGTATCGCGGCTACCCGCGGCTGGTCGGCGAAACCGGGGGCAAGGACTTCATCGTCGTGCACGCATCGGCGGATCCGCAGGAAGTGGCGGTCGCCGCGGTGCGCGGCGCCTACGAATACCAGGGCCAGAAGTGCTCGGCGGCGAGCCGTATGTACGTGCCGAAGTCGAAGTGGAACGACATCCGCGATCGCATGGTCGCGATGATGAAAGAGATCAAGGTCGGCGACGTACGCGACTTCCGAAACTTCATGGGCGCGGTGATCGACAAGAAGTCTTTCGACAAGATCCGCCACTACGTCGACGACGCCACCAAGAACGCGAAAGTGATTCACGGCGGCGGCTGCACCGGCGACGAAGGCTATTTCATCGAGCCGACACTCGTCGAATCCGCCGACCCCGGCTATCGATTGCTCTGCGAAGAGATTTTCGGGCCGGTGTTATCCGTCTATGCCTACGACGACGCGAAGTGGAGCGAGACGCTCGAGATCGTCGATCAGACCTCGCCGTATGCATTGACGGGCGCCGTCTTCGCGCGCGACCGCGCAGCGATCATCGAGGCATCGTCGGTGCTGCGCAACGCCGCGGGCAACTTCTACATCAACGACAAGCCCACCGGCGCCGTTGTCGGCCAGCAGCCGTTCGGCGGGGCACGCGCGTCGGGGACGAACGACAAGGCCGGCTCCAAGCTCAATTTGATCCGCTGGGTGAGCGCGCGAACCGTGAAGGAGAACTTCGTGCCGCCAACGGATTACAAGTATCCGTTCATGGCCGAGGAATAACCCACCACGCTAACGACAGGTCCTATCCAGCCGAAAAGAAGAGGACTGGATAGAACTTGGCCACGCGAATTACAGTTTCGTAAGCCGATGGTTTAGATCGACACACTGCCTTGATGGACCAGTCTGTGGTTCTCTCAGCAAATCACGCCACTTCAATACATTAACGGCGGACCTCGTCGGTGGTCTGTGTCTTGCTCCAGATGCGGCATGCGTTCCAATCGGGGCTTCACGTTATTCGAGTTGTTGATCGCCGTTGCGCTGATCAGCATCCTCTCCGCGATTGGCTTGCCCGTTCTCACCGACTCCACCAACCGCAACGCGGTCTGGACGACGTCCGAGCAAATCGGTTCACAAATCCGCCAGGCGCGACTCAAAGCGATTACCCGCAATCAGCGATTCCGGGTCCAGTTTGATTGTCCAGGCGAGGGCCAGTACCGGGTCCTCGCGGTGCAGGATGACCCGGTGATCGACGACGCCGCGGATCGCTGCAGTCAGACCTACGACGACGATAGCGGCGTGTTCACGGTGCCGCCGAACGTGAGTTTCGGTACCGTCCCGACACTCGAAGTCAGCGGCCGCGGCGCCTATTCCATTCCGGGCGGCGGCGGCACGCTGCCGTTGACGATCACCGTGCAATACGGCTCGACGCACGCACGCGACTTAACCGTTTCAATCACCGGGCAGATCAGCTTTGAGACTTTCTGACGACAAGGGCTTCACGATGGTCGAGGCGTTGGTGGCGATGGTCATCCTGACCGTCGCGCTCGTCTCCATGGCCGAATTGATGGCGGTGACGTTGCGCCTGCAGATGCTCGGTCGTAACCAGACCTCCGCGGTTCGACTGGCCCAGGACAAGATCGACGAGCTGATCACCTTGAACTTCGCGGCTCCGCAATTATCGGTAGGCGGCAGCCTGACGGCCGATCAAGCCGACCATTTCGACACGCCGCCGGGTGCGCCGACCTACAAGCGCCGCTGGGTGATCGCCAATGGACCCGTTGATCCGCCGGTCGTTGCCGGCAGCGTGCGCGTCATCACCGTCCGTGTGATACCTGAGCTCGCGGACCGCCGCGTCGCCACTCCAACCGATATCACCACCATAGTGCGGTGCTGGCCATGCATTCCTTGACGCCGCTGCGTAACGAACGCGGTTTTTCGCTGATCGAACTCCTGGTCGCGTCGGTGGTGACGATGGTCGTTCTGGGCGGCGCGGTCGCTCTGACTTCTCAAATCCAGAACGGCTACCGCCGCCAGCTCGAAGACTCGGCCGCCGAACAGGAAGCGCGCTACGCCCTGGACTGGATCGGCCGTTATATCAGGTCAGCGGATCACAACCCGTTCACGCAGGCCCTGAGTGAATGCCCGGTCGCGGGGACGGCCGTTGCCGGCGTGCAGATGAATCCCGACGGTGATGCGGAAGACGACGACATCCGGCTGATGACGGACGCCAACCCGCCGGATGGGTATTTCGGCGGTACGGCCGCGACGGGCTGCCAGCAGGCCCACGAAGACGTCACCATTTCCCTGGACGAGGAAACCAACACCATCGTGTTTCTCGACAACAACACCGGTGGCGCCGTGTCAACGCGCACGGACACGGTGATCGAAGACTTGAATTTCGTGTACCGCGATTCAGGGCGCGCGATCACGGCGAACGCCGCCAGCGTGTTCTACATCGAAATCCAGATCACCGTTCGCACGCGGACCATCGATGTCGCCAGCGGGCAGCCGATGACGCGCACCCTCACCTCCGAAGTGAGGCTACGGAGCAGAACATGAGGTTGACGAACGCGCAGCTGCGCTCGGAGCGCGGGATCGCGCTTGTCGTGGTGCTGCTGCTGATGGCGGTGCTGTCCGGTCTCGCAACCGGTTTTGCGATGAACGGACACGTCGAAGCGACGATGTCGAGGAATGAAGTGTATTACGCCGGCGCGCGAGCGGCCGCAGAAGCGGGGCTGAACCGCGCCATCGAAGCGATCGTCGCCAACACCACCGTTGATTTACTGCAGGGCGTCGATGGCGCCGCCGATGACGCGAACCTTGCCGCGGTGGCCAACGCGGACAACGGCGACGTCACGTTTCTGCTGACCGGCGCCGCGCCGTATACGCTCGATGCCGCGGGCGAATACAGCTATGAGCTCGAGATCTTCGACGACGACGACCCGGTGCTTTATACGAGCGGCGTGATGGACGCCGATCAGCTTGCCAGGATGAACGAAAACGGGTTGCCCTATACGGACCAGAACGATCGGCTGATCTTGCGTGCCACCGGCTACGGTCCGAGCAACACCCTGGTCCGCCTGGCGCGGGTCATCGAGTCCCAACAGGACATCAGCACCTCGCCGGCCACTTCGTTGAATCCCGCGATTCTGGTCAACGGCAGCCTCAATATCAGCGGCAACATCACATTGGCCGGCTCCGCCGGCAGCGTTCACACGAACGGCGACCTGACGATCGGCGGTAACGCCGCTGAGATATCCGGCGACGCCACGGCCAGCGGCACCTTCACCGTGACGAGCAACAACTTCGAAGCTGGTGGCGCGCAAGGCGGCGGCTACGCCGCCGTTAACTTCCCGGACATTCACGCGTCTGATTACGTGGCACATGCTGACTTCTTTCTCAACGCCAACGGAACCAAAACCAAGGCCGACGGCACCGCCTGTGTGTCCGAGTGCAGTGCGTGGTCCTGGAATGCCGCGTCATCGACGTGGCAAATCACCGGCAACAGCGCGAACACCGGAACGTTTTACGTTCGCGCCAAGGTGAGCATTTCCGGCAGTCCCAAGGGTCCCAGTAACTCCGCCATTGCCATGTCGGTTATCGCGGAGGGCTCGATCGAGATCACGGGCAGCCCGAAACTCACCCCTGAGAACACCGCCAAGTATCAATTCATCACGGATGGTGACTTGAAGATCGGCGGCGCCGCGGACCTCGATGATCCGACGCAGGTCGAAGGGCAGATCCTGGTGCGTGAGCAGCTGCACGTGTCAGGCAACCCGGAGTTCCAGGGCCGCATCCTGGTGCAGGATGTCACCAGCGTGTCCACAACGGTCGTCACCAACGCGATTCCGGGCAATCCGACGTTCACGTATAACGGCTCGCTGGACGCGATCCCGGTGCCCGGCGTGACGACCACGACCTACCTGAACAACGCCAAGGGCTGGCTCGAGCAGTAGCGCGGCGCAGCCGTTACGTTGCCGTCTTCCGGAATGCGTCACCGAACGCCCGGGTGAACAGCGCCGGCATGCCGCCGGTATGCAGGAAGATGATTGTCTCGTCCGGCTTGAAGCGCCCCTCGCGAATGTGCGCAATCAACGCCGCCATGGCTTTCGACGTGTAGCACGGGTCGAGCAGGACCCCTTCTTCCCGCGCCAATAACGCAATTGCGGCCAGGCCGTTCGCCGACGGGACTCCGTAACCATCACCGATGAATGCCTGATCCGTGAACAGCTCGTCGAGCGTCACTCGTTCGGCCAGTTCCAGGCGTGCCGCGGCCTCGTTGGCGATGCGCCGTGCGCGTTCGATCTTCTCCGTCTCGCCGGCGCTGACCGCGATGCCGTAGACGCGATACGGGGCCGCGGTGAGTTTGGCTCCGAGCGCCAGTCCAGCTTGCGTGCCGCGCGAGCCGCTCGCGTAATACAGCGCGGCGGGCGCCATCCCGATCGCGCGCAACTGTTCGAGGATCTCAATCGTTCCGCTGACATATCCGAAGACGCCGATGCTGCTCGAGCCGCCGACCGGAATCACATAGGGCACTCGTCCGGCGGCGTGCTCCTCGGCAACCGCTTGCGCGACCACGGCCTCGTCGTGGCCGACGGCAAGCATCGGGTCGACCGACGGCACCAACCGGATATCGGCGCCGAACAGCGTGTCGAGGAGCAGGTTGCCCTCGATCCCGGGGTGCTCGACCGTCGTCGTCAGCACCAGCACGCAGCGCATTCCGGCGACGCACGCCGCGGCCGCCGTCATGCGCGCATGATTTGATTGCACGGCACCTGTGGTGATCAGCGTGGTCGCGCCCTGCGCGCGCGCATCGGCGACCAGGAATTCGAGCTTGCGCGCCTTGTTGCCGCCAAGGCCGAGAGTGGTCAGATCGTCACGCTTGATCAGGATCCGCGGGCATCGCGACGGGCCGCCCAGCGCGTCGCGCAGCCTGGATGCCTCATGCAGCGGCGTTGGCGCACCGCTGAGGCGCATACGCGGTTGACGCTCGAGCGCGGCGACGAGCGGCGCGTGGTTCGTCACAGCGACAATCCCATCGAAACCGCGAACTCGCGCATGTCGTCCGGCAACGGCGCCGCGATGGCGAGCTCGCGGCCGGTGCGCGGCTGTCGCATCACGACGTGCGACGCATGCAGCGCCTGCCGGGGAAATGCTTTTGCCGCAGCACCTCCATAGGTCGCATCGCCGGCAATCGGCCAACCTTTGGCGGCCAGGTGGACGCGAATCTGGTGCATGCGGCCGGTAATCAGCCGGCACCGCACCAGGGAAAACCCGCCAGCCGAAGACAATCGCTCGTACTTCGTCATCGACGGTTGACCGCCCCGATCGGTGACGGTGACACGGCGGCGATCCCACGGGTCGCGATCGAGCGCCATATTGATGGTGCCGCGCGGCGGCGATGGCTTGCCGACGACAATGGCAAGGTAGTCCTTGTCGATCCGCCTTGCTGCCGCGGCGCGTTGCAGCGCCGCGTGGATCTCGGGACGCTTGGTGACGATAACGATGCCGCTGGTCATCTTGTCGAGCCGCCCGAGGAGCGCGGGCATCGAGCCGGGCGGCCACGTTCGCGCGCGTTCGAGCAGCCCGTTGATCAGCGTGCCGGATGCGTGCTTGTACGACGGGTGCACGATCAACCCTGGCGGCTTGTTCACCGCGAGCAAGTCGTCGTCTTCGTAGAGAACGTCGAGATCGAGCGGCTCCGCTCTCGGGCGTTCGCGCTTCGCGACACGGCGGATCTGAATCCGCACGTCGTCGCCGCGTTGGACGCGCCACGACGGGCGGGCGGCGGGTTGGCCGTTAATCAACACGTCGCCGGCGTCGATCCACTTCTGGATGCGGTTGCGTGAAATACCGCTCTGGTCATGAAGATGGCGAAGCAGCACGCGATCGAGGCGGATGCCGTGATCGCCTCTGTCGAGATCGATGCTGCGCCATTCGCTGTCCACGCCTGAGTGTACTTCTCCACGGCGGCCGACCGCGCCGGGCTCGGACATCGAAAAATGTCCGCGCCGCTGTGGCGGCTGCGCGAGGCCGCTACTTGATCGCGAGCAGTTCGACGTCGAACACCAGCATGCCGCGCGGCGGATCGCCTTTGTAGGCGAGCCGTTCGGGAATCCAGAAGCGCATTTTTTCGCCCACCGTCATCAGCTGGACACCTTCGCTCCAGCCCTCGATGACGCTGCCGAGGGGAAACGAGATCGGCTGGCCGCGCTCGACAGAGGTGTCGAACATCTTTCCGTCGGTGGTCCAACCTGTGTAGTGGACGGTGACGGTGCTGGCCTTGGTCGGATGCGCGCCGCCCTTCCCCGGACGAATCGATTTGTACGAAAGCCCCGACGCAGTGCGTTTGGCGTCCTTCGGTGGCGCGGCCACATCGGACGGCGCAACGGTGGGGGAGGGTTCGATGTCGATCAGCTCGATGTCGAAGACGAGCATCCCCGCGGGACGACCAGCTGTGCCGTTGTAGGCGAGCTGCTGCGGGATCCACAGCCGCCGCTTCTCGCCTTTGACCATCAACTGCACGCCTTCGCTCCAGCCTTTGATCACCTTGTTGAGCGGGAACCGGGCCGGGTTACCGGTGTTATACGAGCTGTCGAACATCTTGCCGTCGGTGGTCCAGCCAGTGTAGTGGACCGTGACGAAGTCCGTCGGCGTAGGTTTCTGGCTGTCTTTGCCCGCTTCGATCACTTTCGACGCGAGACCGGAGGCGGTCTTGGCGGCGTCGGCTGGTGGCGCCGCGACGTCGGCCGGCGGCGGTGGGGTCTTTTGCGCGGCCGCGGTGGCGGCCACCGATGCAATCAACGCGATGGTGGACAACAGTCTGAACATGTTTCAACTCTATAACGGGGCGGGCCGGCTGTCGCTTGCGGGCGGCCGGACGTTGGCGTCGCGCCGGACGGATGCGGGCCCTGTTATCGACAGGTATCCAATCCGCGATCGCCAATGGTGCCGTCGGTCGCGTGGAATTCCCAATCCACCTGAGCCGGCCGCAGCGTGAAACGGATCACTCCCGATTTCATGATGCGCTCTTCCGAGTTTGGCGCGACCCGGACGAATCGATACAGCTCCGCGCCGCCGGTGCCGGCGATGAACTGACGAATGCCGTTCACGGGGTCCGCGCGTCCGTCGGACATCTGCCGCGCGAATCGCTCGTAGAGATGATCGTGCCCGCTCAAGACGACCTCGGCGCGGCTGCCTTCGAGCAGGGCCCACACGTCGCGCATTTGCGGACTGTTCGAATTCGGTCCCGAGGAAAACAGCGGATGATGCCATACCGCCATCGTGCATGGTGTCGTCTGTCGCGCCAGCTCGGCGCGCACAAACTCCCACTGCGGCGACCCGCGCGTTGCCGGAATGTTCGAATCGAGCATCAGGATCAGCCAGTCGCCGGCCATGAACGAGTAGTAGCCGCGTCCCGCGGGTCCGGCGGCTTCCCCGAAGTAGGCAAAATACGGCGCCGCTCCCGGTGATTCGTATTCGTGGTTGCCGGGCACCGGATGCCACCGCGACCGGAATTGCCCCCATGAGGGTTCGAAGCAGTCCCTGAAGTTTGCCGCGCTGCCTTGAAAGTAGGCGATGTCGCCGGCAAGAATCACGTCGCCTTGCAGCCCGGCGACCAGTCGCGCGGTCTGGGCGACCTCGGCGCGGCCGCACATGCCGATGTCGCCAACGCCGATCAGCGACACCGTCAGGCCGGTTTGCGGTGGACTGCCTCCAGAACCGCCGCCGTTCGTGGGTGCGGCGGGCGACTTCGAGCACGAGGCGACCCACAGGCTGACAACGAGCACGGCGGCATGACCTGAACGGGTAATTCGCATCGGCCTTTGCCCAGCTTTACCATACGTGGTACCGTTTCGCCACCCTCTCCCCTATGCCGCCATTGATTGAACGAGGCAGTAAGGCCAATCGGCTGCTGCTGTCTCCACAGGAACCGCTGGTCGCCGGCGGCCCCGCCGAAGAGCTCGAGCGCCGTATTCAAGAGGTGTTCAAGCTCGGCACCGAGCATGTCGTGGTCGATCTCGGCGCCGTGCCGACTGCCGACAGCGCCGGCATCCGCGCGCTGGTGCGCGGGCATACATCCGCACAGCGGTTGAATCGCCGCTTCACCGTGGCCTCGCCCAATCCGAAGGTTCGAGAGCTGCTCGAGCTGTCGCTGCTGACGCGTGTCTTGGATGTGGCCGACACGCTGGTCGAAGCCAGACAGAAGACGATCGCGTGGGATCGCGTCTGGTCGGGTGTGGCCGTGGCGTTCGTGGGCATCGCGCTCGTCACCGTCGGCATGCGATGGCCCGATCTCGGGCTCGAAGGCGTCGTGGCGCCCACCGGTATTCCAGGCGTGGCTGCGACCCCAGGCGGCGGCAGCATGCTCTCGAACCCGCTCTTCGAGCTCGGCAAGCTGGTGGCGTCCGCGGTGATCGGCATGCTGGTGACCGTGGTGCACCGGCAGTATCGTTCCGATCGGACCTCCAATCCCGCGCTCGATCAGGCGCAGGTGCTGCTCTGCGTGTCTGGCGCGTTGATGATGATCATCATCGGCAATTCGGTGGCCCGCGCCTTTGGCATCGCCGGCGCGGCCAGCATCATCCGCTTTCGCACGCCGGTCGAAGATGCGCGTGACATTACGATCCTGTTCATCCTGATGGGACTCGGGATGGCGGCCGGCCTGGGCGCGCTCGCCGTCGCCGGACTCGGCACGTTGTTTCTCTGCGCGATGATCCCGCTGCTGAACGTGTTCAGCGAAGATCGCCCGCGTCAGATGATGGTCGAGATCGTCGCCGAGGACCGCGAGTTCCCGATGGCGCATGTCCATCACGTCTTTGCCGTCAACGGCATCCTGTTCGAGCCTCGCGAAGTGTCGCAGGGCGACGAAGCCACGGCCAAGTATCTGACGACCCTCAAGCCGACCGATTCGCTCGAGGACTTGAGCGGGCAGCTGATGGGCGAGGGCAAGAAAGGCATCAAGAATGTCTCCTGGTCGCCGCCGAAGAGGGGTTAGCGGCGCCGAGAGGCTGGTGCTCGCCCCTGCGGAGCGCAAAGCGGCCCTGCTCGGAGTGATCGGAGCGGCGAAGCGCCGCCTGATCCTGTCGCTGTTTCGCTGCGACGATTTCTCGGTCCTCGACGCGTTGGCCGCCGCGCTGGAGCGCGGCTGCGAGGTCGAGGCGATCCTGACCAAGCGTGCCAAGGGCGGCAAGAAGCGGCTCAAGAAACTGTGGGGCGCCCTCGAAGAGATGGGCGCGGTCGTAACGCGATACGCCGATCCGGTCGTGAAGTACCACGCCAAGTATCTCGTCGCCGACGAGTCGACGGCGATCGTCACCACCCTGAACCCGACCCGCAAGTGCTTCACGCGCACCTGGGACGCGGTGCTCATCTCCCAGGACCCGTCGGTCGTCAAAGGATTGCTGACGCTGTTCAAGGCCGACGCCGCGGGCGTGCCGCTGACCTCGAAGCGCACGCTCGGCCGCCGCCTGATCATCGGTCCCGAGCGGTCGCGCGCCGAGATTCGCTCGCTGATCCTCGGCGCCCGGCAGAGCATCCGCATCCTCGATCACAAGCTGTCGGATCCCGACGTGGTCGCCCTGCTGAAGGACCGCCGCGCCGAAGGCATCACCGTGTCGATATTGGGGAAGCAGCCGATGCGCGGCGTCGAACCGCACGGCAAGATGATGATCATCGACGAGCGACGTGCAGTCCTGGGCAGCACTGCGCTGTCGACGCTGAGTCTCGACTTCAGGCGCGAAGTCTCGGTGGTGATCCATGAAGCGGCGCTGGTCAAACAGCTGAATATGTCGTATCAACAGTTGAGCGCAAAGGCCGGCGGTGCGGCCACGCGCCTGCCCGGAGACCGAATGTGATTTGCAGACGTCGCGATTTCGAGATGTTGCGCGGTGCGGTGTGCGCCACGGTGACGTGTGTCGTGCTGGCTGCCGCCCCTGCGTTGGCGCAGGACCGCCAGGAACCACGGCGCGGCTTCGTCTGGGACGACCGGCCAACGATTGTCTTTGGCGACAACGTCAACGTCGAGATCAAAGGCCGCGCGCTTGTCGAGTGGCGCACGTTCGATCCGGAAATCGGCGAAGACACATTTCATGTGCGCACCGCACGCGTGGGTGTCCAGGGCCAGCTGACAAAACACTTCGATTGGGAAATCGAGCGAGAGATTACCGAGATCGACGAGAAGATCCGGTTTGGCGAGTGGAAAGACGTCTACGGTGAATGGAACACCTTTGATGCGGTGTCGGTGAAAGGCGGCCGTTTCAAGATGCCGTTCGGCCTCGAGCAGAACACCGGCGTCAGCGATCTCGATTTTGCCTACCGCGCGCTGGGCTCCAGCGCGATCGCGCCGGGCCGCGACCGCGGCCTGATGGCGTTCGGCGAGCTCGGGCCGCTCGTCTACGAAGCCGGCGTGTTCGACGACGATGGCGACAACGGCGAGTCGGACGAGCCGCAGTTCGCCGCCGCCGGCGAGGACCTTGAAGACGTCGGACCATCCGTCGCCATTCGCCTCAGCGGCGAACTGTTCGATTCACTTCCGGTCGGGCGCTTACGCGGCGCGAATGTCGGCGTGGCGTACACCAACTCGAACATTCCCGAAGGCTTGAACAGCCTCCGAGGCGAATCCGTGTGGGGTGTCGATTTCCACGAGCGCGTCTACGTCAAGGGCCGGCGCCAGCGCCTCGGCCTCGACTTCGACTGGACGCCAGGCCCGGTCGGCGTGCGCGCGGAGTGGATGCAATCGCGCGAGCAACGCCTTCAGCAGAGCAACCGTAACGCGGACCTGTCGGATTTCATCGGCACCGCCTGGTACGTCAGCGGCACGTGGTTTGTCACCGGCGAGGACAAGGACGACAACATCACGCCGCGGCGCCCGTTTCTGCGCGGCGGGATTGGCGCGATCGAGCTCGCCGCGCGCATCGAGCAGCTTCGCTTCGAGAGCGCGGACCAGACGGGTCCCGCCTTCACCAATCCGCGCTCCGAGCATCTGCTCCCGAACAGCGACACGGTGCTCACCGTTGGCGTGAACTGGACGGCGAGCAAGTGGACGCGGGTGATCGTCAACGCGATTCGCGAGAACTTCGACGACGCGGGACGGACGCCGGCGGCGGGAACCACTGTGTTCTGGTCGAGCTTGGTTCGCCTCAACATTGTGTTCTGATTGAGCATGCTCCGATCCTTCTTCGCCGTCGTCATGCTGCTGGCCACTAGCAGCGTCGATGCCGCCGCCCAAAGCTCGGATGAGTTCTTCAACCCTGACGCCATTCAACGCGTCGAGCTGTGGCTGAATTCGAGCGACTGGGCAAAACTTCGCCAGAACTTTCAGCAGAACACCTACTACCCCGCGGATTTCACGTGGAATGGGATTACGGTCCGGAACGTCGGCATCCGCTCACGCGGCCTTGGTTCGAGGAGCAGCACGAAGCCCGGCCTGCGGGTCGACTTCGATCGCTACAACACCGGCCAGCAGTTTGCCGGGCTGAAGTCGTTCGTCCTCGACAACCTGACGCAGGACCGCAGCGGCGTGCGCGAAACCGTGGCCATGCGGTTCTTCACCCGCCTCGGCATCCCCGCGCCGCGAGAGACGCACGCACGCTTGTATGTGAACGGTGAGTACGCTGGCTTGTACGGTCTCGTTGAATCCGTCGACAAGACGATGATGGGCAGAGTATTCGGCTCCGTCAATGGCAACATTCAGAACGACGGTTACCTGTTCGAGTACAACTACGTGCTGGGCAGCCCGTGGCGATTCGGCTACGAAGGCTCGGCGCTGGCGCCGTACAAAGCGCGTTTTGATATCAAGACCAACGAGACACATGGCGACGTCCGCATTTGGGGGCCCATCGAGGAGCTCGTCCGATTCGTCAATGAGGCCGACGCGTCGTCATTCGACCAGCAGGTAGGCACGCGGATCGATCTGCCGGGGTTCGTCCGCTACATCGCCGCGCAGAATTTCGTGGCGCAGAATGACGGGTTCAACGGCTACGACGGCATGAACAACTTCTACCTTTACCGCCTTGAAGACAGCACCAAGCACGTGTTCATCGCGTGGGACGAAGACGTCGCATTCCTCCAGCCTGATTTCGGCATCACCACGCGACTCGAAGAAAACGTGCTGACCCGCAAGACGCTGGCACTCAGTCAATATTCGTCTCAGTACTTCAGCGTGCTGCTCGAAGCCGCCGAGTCGGCGTCAGGTTGGCTGCGGCAGGAGATGCAGCGGCAGCTCGACATGATCGGCGCGGCGATGCTCGAAGACACGCAGAAACCGTACTCGAATGCCGAGCATCAGGCGGAACGTGACGCGCTGTTGGCGTTCCCGGATGCGCGGATTATTTACGTCCGTTGCGAGGTGGCGAAGACCGTCGGCTCGGCGCGTCCCGCCGGCTGCCAGTGACTGCGGTCGTCAGGGCGGCAACTCCCGCGTCCGACAGCGCATAGATCCGCCGGCCGCGGGCCTGATCGAGCTTCGCGACGGTGCGCCGGCGCGCGGCCTTCGCGACGCACCCAGGCTCGGACGCGTCGAGCATGGCCGCGCAATATTCGAGGTAGCCGCGATCGAGTCGCCGTTTCCAGGGGTTGCTGAGTTTTTTCTCTAGGGTGAGCCCCCGCCAGTGGGCTACCGGCGCGAACCGCAGCAACTCGCGCAACCAGCGCTCATCGAGATTGCAGTTCGATCCGAATGCCACCGCCGTTTCGATGTACGGCGCGGCGATCACGACACCGCCAGCCTGCAGGACCGGGCCGATTTCCCAACGCAGACGGAACGCCAGATCCGCCGCATAGACGAGCGACAGGG
>DASPNQ010000131.1:0-6479 GCA_035626435.1 Vicinamibacterales bacterium | reverse complement strand
GGTCTTGTCGTCGCGAAACAGCGTGCGGCGCCACGTCTTGCCGCCGTCGGTCGACTTGAAGATCCCGCGTTGCGGATGCGGGTTGTAGACCTGTCCCAGGACCGCCGCGTAGACGATGTCGCAGTTCGTGGGGTGGATGCGAAGACGCGCGATGGCCTGGGAGTCGCGCAGATCGCTCAGGTGATCCCATTTCGCGCCGCCGTCGGTCGTCTTGTAGACGCCGTCACCCTGGATGATGTTGCCGCGCAGCTGCGTCTCGCCGCCGCCGATATACACGACGTCGGGATTCGACTGACAGACCGCGAGCGAGCCGATCGATGACGTGTTGATCTTGCCGTCGGTCATCGGCGACCAGTTGGTGCCGCCGTCGGTCGTCTTCCACGCCCCGCCGCCGGTTGCGCCGAACCAGTATTCGAGGGGCCGCGACTCGCTGCCGCCGACCGCCAACGACCGCCCTCCGCGCGCCGGCCCCACGCTGCGCCACCGCATACCGCTGTAGAGCGACGGATCGACCGTGCCGGCCTGCTGCGCTTCGACGGGCGCCATCACGGCCAACAACCCAACAACTGCTGCTATGCGCGTCAATCTCATAGCCGGACATTTTATGCTGTTCCGCGATTTCCGGTGCCCGTTCGCGACCGTCGTCGCCACGAGGGTCGTGTCCTTCGCGGCGGCTCGTCAGCGAGCGCTGTTGACGAGTGGTACCAGGCCGACGGCGTTCAGCACGATGATGCGAAGCCGGCGGATCAGAGCCAGCGTGACGCCAGTTGCCGGCGAGAACCCGATTACGGCAGCGACCGCGCCGGAACCGGCCTCATCGATCCCGAGGCGGTACGGGACGAACTTGAACGCCACTGTGATGAAACGCCCTGCGGTCTCGAGCA
Source organism: Vicinamibacterales bacterium (assembly GCA_035626435.1). GTDB lineage: Bacteria > Acidobacteriota > Vicinamibacteria > Vicinamibacterales > UBA2999 > 12-FULL-67-14b. The sequence continues at coordinate 5,595 of DASPNQ010000131.1, read as the reverse complement.
GAAAAGCCTCGGCGAGAGTGACGTGCGGCACGAGCAGGCGTAACACCAACCACACCTCGGTGACGGCCGCGACATGGAACATTCCTTCCCAGGCCGCGACGCGAAGGAGCCTCGCTGCCGACCAGCGAGGGGCGGCGTAGATCAATGCCTCGACTTCGCGGATGGCGTCCGCCGGCGCGTGGGACTTGCCCGCCAATCGCGACACGATCGGCGCAAACGTCGACAACACCGCCGGGCGCGTTCGGATCGCCCAAATCGCGATCATCGTGGCAATCACGACCGCCACGAGAATCAATTCGGAGATCTCTTGAAGGCCTTCGGGCACTGCGGCGCGTCGCATGAACAGCCAGATGCCCCCGAGCAGCATCACGCACACCGAGGCGCTGTAGAACAGATTTTCGATTGTCACGGACGCGACGGCAGACACCGTCGAGATCTTCGCGCGTGCCATCAGGATCTTGGTCGGCTCGCTGGCGAGCAGCCCGAGCGGGGTGAGATTGCCCACCGCGTCCGATGCAATCCAGGCGCGGAACGCGTCCGCAAACGGCAGCCGCGGTTCGGCCGCGCAAATCAGCCACGCGCGCGTGCGGCACACCATGCGGAAGGCGCCAAGTAAGACGACGGCCGCGAACCACCAGCCGACCGCGGCAAAGCCTGCGGCAATCGTCGTCCAGCCACCCGCCTGTCTGACCGTGAAGACGAGCAGGGCAATGCCGACGGCCGCAGTGGCGATGTTGAGGAAAGACAGGCGCGGACGGGACACTGAGACGATGATGTTATCGCGTCCGCTTATTGAACCTTGACGTTCAGCCGGGTCGAGCGCGCGAGCTCGGAGTCCGATGCCGTGAGCTCGAGCTCGTACAGGCCGGGGGCTGAGAACAGTGCTTTGGTGCGCGCCGCGCCTGGAATCGTGAATGTGACCGTGCCGGGCCCACTGAGGACTTTCCATTCAACCCGCAGGCCTTTGCCCCGCGGCAGACCCTCGTCGTGCGCGCTGCCGAACAGATTCAGTTCCTCGCCGATCGCGGCCGAGAGTGTCGCCGGTTGATTCGGACGCGCCGTGACGCCGAGGACGCGGACGGTTGGCGGCTGGTTCAAGCACACGCCTTTCGGCACGGTTGCGAACTCGATCTTCGACAACTGCGCGGCGCCTTCGAGGAGATTCCAATTCGATTGCAGCATTCGCTCGCTGGTGCCGGTGGTGACGCCGCTATAGGTAAGGGTCCACTTCATCCTGCCGTCGAAGTCGGCCGGCACCACCATCACGCACTGAAAGCGCCAGTGCCCCGGCTTGAACGTGGTCGGCTGCATGCGGTCGCCAGGCGACGGCGCAAACATGTTGTTCGCGCCGGGCGCGATCGTCACCTCGTTCGCGTTGTGGCTGAAATAGGCAAACGACAGCGTGTAACTTCCGTCGGGGTTCTTGAGGTAGCCATCGTAGACCGGATAAATCGGCTGATTCTGCTGCGTCGCCGAGCCCGCCACCAGCGGCCCCGCGAGGACAAAACCGAGAGCGAGAAGGCGTCGCATGGGTGCTAAAGTATGCCCTAACTGAAGGGAGGCGTCATGGTTACCGCTTCACGGTTTGCCGGGGTCACATCTGCGGTGTTCGCCGCGGCCGTGTTGTCATCGGCGCAGCCCGTCGCCCAATCGGCGCAGTCGAGTCCTTCTCCAACATTCACCAAAGACGTGCTGCCGATCATGCAGCGGTCCTGCCAGGCGTGCCATCGCCCCGGGACGCCGGCGCCGATGTCGTTCATGAGTTACGGCGAGGTGCGTCCCTGGGCGCGGGCGATCAAGACCAAGGTGGTGAACCGCGAGATGCCGCCCTGGCACATCGATCGCACGATCGGCGAGTACGCCAACGACCCGTCGCTCAGCGATCAGGAAGTCGAGACGATCGCGCGATGGGTCGATGCCGGCGCGCCGGAGGGCAACCGCGCCGATGCGCCGCCGCCGCGGAGCTTCCCGGCCAGCACCGAGTGGACCTACGGCGAGCCGGATCTGATCGTGCGGATGGAAAAGGGTTTCAGGATTCCGGCGAGCGGCCCGGACTTCATCCCTGAAGAACACGTCGATCCCAAGTTGACGGAAGACCGGTATGTGAAATGGGTGCAAATCATCCCCGATGCGTGGCGCGCGGTACACCACGCTCACGTCTATGTCGACCTCCCCGAAGACGTCGATCGCGAAGGCCTCGGCCTGAACATGGGATCGAACGTCGGCAACTCGATGGACCTGATCGAGTACGGTGCCGGTAACGATGCCGACATTTTTCCCGACGGCACGTCGAAAATCCTCAAGAAGGGCTCGATCTTCCGGTTCGAAGGCCACTATCACCCGTACGGCGAAGAGACGTTCGACCGTATGCGCGTCGGCATCAAGTTCTATCCGCGCGGCTACACGCCGAAATACGTCGTCACCTCGCATCGCATCCGCACCGGGCTCGGCAACGAGTGGGTGTTGAACCGCGAACGCGTCGAAGACCTGCTGCTGCGCGCCGGCCACAAGATCGCCATCGACGAACCGACCATGCCGACCGGCGCGTTGATTGCTGAGAACCCGCTGCACGCCGCGGCGTTCCTGAGCATCCCGCCGAACAGCGTCGTGACGCACGATCGCTATTGGCCGCTGCCGAAACCCGCGCTGGTCATCAGCTTTCAGCCGCACATGCACTTTCGCGGTTCGAAGATGCTGCTCGAAGCGATCCACCCTGACGGCCGACGCGAGATCCTGACCAACGCGACACACTACGAGCAGAACTGGCAGGTCACCTACAAGTACAAACAGCCGCACCTATTCCCCGCCGGGACCATCCTCCACACCGTGTCGGTGCACGACAACACCGCGAACAACCGCCACAACCCCGACCCCACCGCGTGGATCGGATGGGGATCGCGGACGATGGATGAAATGGGTCATGGCTGGACGGACATCGCGTTCCTGACCGAGGAGCAATACCGGGAAGAACTCGACGCCCGCCGCTCGCAACGGCGCTCCACCGACGCACGGAGACAGAGATAACCACCTGGCCAGCAGCGGCCGGACTGCGGAGACGGCAAAGGCACATGGTTCGCGGATGTGACGTAGCGGTGACGGTTCCTCAGACGCGCATGGTCGATAAGGCGCGATTTCACTGGCGCCTCCCGCTCGTGGCGCTCGCGGTTCTGATGCCGATCGCGGCCGCCGCGCAACACGGCACCACGAATGGCGAGTGGCGAACCTGGGCGGGCGATCTCGGCGCGACACGCTATGCGCCGCTCGATCAGATCAACGCCGACAACTTCAGCACGTTGCAGGTGGCATGGCGATTCAAGACCGGCAACCTCGGCGCCCGCCCGGATTTCAACCTGCAGACGACGCCGTTGATGATCAACGGCGTGCTCTACGCCACCGCCGGCGAACACCGCAACGCCGTCGCCATCGACGGGGCCACCGGCGAGCTGTTGTGGATGCATCGCCTCGAGGAAGGGCGCCGCGCGCAGGTGTCGGCGCGGCGGCTGTCCGGGCGCGGCGTCGGCTACTGGACCGACGGTAAGGGCGACGAGCGGATCTTCTACGTCACGATCGGGTATCAACTGGTCGGCCTCAACGCCAAGACCGGCAGGCCGCTCGCGGACTTCGGCGTCAACGGCGTCGTCGATCTGAAGAAGGACGCGGACCAGGAGCTCGACCCGATCGAAGGCGAGATCGCGTGGAACGGCGCGCCGGTCGTAGCGAAGAACGTCGTGCTGGTCGGCGCCGCGCATCGCGCCGGCACCATTCCAGCGAGCCGCACCAACGCCAAAGGCTACATCCGCGCCTACGACGCGCGCACCGGCAAGCGTCTCTGGATCTTCCACACCATTCCGCTGCCAGGCGAGTTCGGCAACGACACGTGGCTCGAGAACTCGTGGGAATACACCGGCAACACCGGCGTCTGGACGCAGATGACCGTCGACGAGCAGCTCGGCATCGCGTATCTGCCCGTCGAGATTCCGACGGGCGATTACTACGGCGGCCACCGGCCGGGCAACAACCTGTTTGCCGAGAGTCTCGTCGCCGTCGATCTGGAGACCGGCAAACGCATCTGGCACTACCAGTTCGTCCACCACCCGATCTGGGATTACGACGTGCCGTGCGCGCCAATCCTCGTCGACATCACGGTGAACGGCCGCAAGATCGCGGCGATCGCCCAGCCGACCAAGCAGGGCTTCATCTTCGTGTTCGATCGCAAGACCGGGGAGCCGGTCTGGCCGATCGAGGAGCGGCCAGTTGAAAAAGGCACGGTGCCGCGCGAGTGGTATTCGCCGACGCAGCCGTTCCCCACCAAACCGCCGCCGGTCGAGCGTCAGGGCTTCCTGGCCGATTACGTCATCGACTTCACGCCGGAGCTCAAGGCCGAAGCGCTGAAGCTGATCGAGAAGTTCAAGATCGGGCCGTTGTATACGCCGCCGATCGTGCGCGGCGAAAACGGCAAGGCGGGCTTGTTGTTCATTCCCAACGGGCCCAACTGGCCGGGCGGCTCGTTCGATCCCGAGACTGGCATGCTTTACATCTACTCGCACACGCTGGTGCGGATTCTGTCGATGGTCAACGATCCGAAACGGTCGGACATGAATTTCATCAGCGATGGTGGCGCGTCCGAAGAAGGCATCGGCAATCTATCGATCCAGGGACTGCCGTTGATCAAGCCGCCGTACGGACGCATTACCGCCGTTGATCTCAATCGCGGCGAGATCGCCTGGCAGATTGCGCACGGTGAGACGCCGGATGCCATCAAGAACCATCCGGCGCTGAAGGGATTGCACATTCCGCGCACCGGCCGCCCGGGCGGCGCCGGCGGCAGCTCCGGCGGCATCGGCACGCTGGTGACCAAGACGCTGGTGATTTCCGGCGAAGGCGGCACCGTCCGGATGCCCGACGGCAGCCGCGGCGCGATGCTGCGCGCCTACGACAAGAAGACGGGCACCGAAGTGGGCGCCGTGGCGATGCCGGGCGCGCAGACCGGATCGCCCATGACCTACATGCTCGGCGGCAAGCAGTACATCGTCGTATCGTCGAGCAGCTCGATTCTTCCAGGCGAAATCGTCGCCTACCGATTGCCGTGATGATCCGGAGAACAGGAGACGGCGCGGTGAATCGCGTCCTCGTGATTGCGTTCGTCGCCGGCTGGTGCGGCGTGCTGTCAGCGGACCGCTATCGCGATGTCGAGATCACCACGTTCACTCACTCCGACATCCAGCTGGAACACGCCGGCAAGGTGATCCGGATCGATCCCTGGAGCGTCAGCGACCTGGCGAAGGGCAAGCCTGCGGATGTGATTCTGATCACGGACGATGTCGGGCATCACCTCGATACGAAAGCGATCGCGCGCGTTCGCAAACCCGGCGCGCCGATCGTGATCGCCGGTAACGGCCTCGCGCAGGTCCCCGATGGCATCGTCATGAAGAACGGCGAGACGCGAACGATCGACGGCATCCACATCGAGGCCACTGCTGCCTACGACATCAAGCCCGGTGAGCCGTATCACCCGAAGGGCGAAGCCAACGGCTACATCGTGACGCTCGGCGGCACGCGTGTGTATGTAGTCGGCGTCACGGAATGCGTGCCGGA
>DASPNQ010000130.1:0-27851 GCA_035626435.1 Vicinamibacterales bacterium | reverse complement strand
GCCAGAATGCCTTTCGCATCACAAGCGCCACGGCCGAACAGCCGGCCGTCTTCAATACGGCTTCGGAAAAACGGTGGGACGCAATCGAAGTGGGTCGAGAAAACCACTTCGGGCTCGTCGACCGCCGCAATGACGTTGGTCCGGGAGCCGGAGGCCGGGATCGGGCAACCAGAAGACGGGAGCGTGGAGCCGCGAGCGGGGAGCCGGGAACCGGCCGCGCTTAGCGATTCCAACGGTTGTTCGAGCACTGAATATCCACGGTCGCGGAGGTAGTTCGCCAGGAAGCGTGCGACCTCGCCTTCATTGCCGGTCGTCGACTCGATGTCAATCAACTGCCGTGCGAACTCGACGACGTCGATCGAGTGCGGTTCCCGGTTCCCGGTTCGCTGTTCCGGGCTCCCCGCTCCCGGTTCCCCGCTCCCGGCTCCCGGTCCTACCGAATCCACTGCTCGAGCTCCGTTCGCGCATCCGTCTTGTCGTCGCGATATTTGACGATCACCGGCGTGGCGAGCGACAGCCCCCATGATTTGCCGGCGCCGACCGTAACGGCACGAGCGCCGGGGACGACGACCGCACCTGGCGGAATTACGAGGACGCCACCTGGCGCGCCCGGAACGCCGGACGTTGTTGGCGTGATGATCACGCCGTTGACGAGGTCGTAGACCGGGGTCGATCCCGTCAAGATCGTGCCGGCGGCGATCACCGCGCGCTGTTTGATCACGGCGCCTTCATAAATACCCGTGTTGCCACCTACGAGGACGTCGTCTTCGACAATGACCGGGAGGGCGCCGACCGGTTCCAGCACACCACCGATTTGCGCCGCAGCGCTGACATGAACGCGCGCGCCGATTTGCGCGCACGATCCCACGAGCGCGTGCGAATCGATCAACGTGCCTTCGCCGAGATAGGCGCCGATGTTGACGTACATCGGCGGCATGCAGATCACGCCGCGCGCAATGTAGGCACCACCGCGGATCGCCGATCCACCAGGAACGACCCGCACGTTGGATTGAATGGGAAATTTCCGGACCGACTGAGTGTCCTTGTCCGAAAACGGCAAGCCCGCCGGCATCTCGACGAGATCGCCAAAACGAAACCCGAGCAGGATGCCTTGTTTCACCCACGTATTGACACGCCAACCGGTCGGCGACGACGGGTCGGGTTCAGCGGATCGAACGGTGCCGGCTTCGAGCGATGCTTTCAGTTCGTTGAAGGCGGCGCGCGCCTCCGTCTTGTCGGCACTGCTGCCCGCGCCGACGAGCGCCTCGATGGTGGCCTGCAGTGTCACGCGAGCGAACCCTTCAGTACATCGAGCTCTTTCAGGAAGCCGCGAATTTTTTCCTGCGATGCGGGACGGGGCGTCACTACCGGCAGCCGGTAAATCTCCTCGCACAAGCCAAGCACGGACATGGCGTACTTGACCGGCCCCGGGTTGGACTCGATGAAATTTCCCAGCATCAGCGGCACCAGCCGGTGATGAAGTTGTCGCGCTGCCGCGTAATCGCCGCGCTCGGCGTTCTCGACCATCTGCGCCATCTCCGCGGGAATCACATTCGAAGCCACCGAAATCAAGCCGCGGCCGCCGATCGCCATCAGCGGCAGCGTCAAGGCGTCATCCCCGGACAGCACGAGGAACTCTTTCGGCACCGCGCGGCAAATCTCCACCATCTGGGTGATGTTGCCCGATGCTTCCTTGACGCCGATGACGCGCGGAATCGTCGCCAGGCGCGCACAGGTAGCCGCGTCGATGTTGCAGCCGGTACGTCCTGGAACGTTGTAGAGCAGGATCGGCAGTGAGGTTGCTTCGGCGACTTTCGAAAAGTGTTGATACAACCCTTCCGGTGTCGGCTTGTTGTAATACGGCGTAACCGACAACAGTCCCTGGACACCGATGCTTTGCATCTCTTTCGCGACGTGCACCACTTCCGCGGTGTCGTAGCCCCCGGCGCCGGCCATCACCGGCACCCGGCCATCGGCCGCTGCTAGTGTCAGCTCCACAACGCGACGCCGCTCCGCGGCACTCAGCGTTGGTGTTTCACCGGTCGTGCCGCACGGTACGAGAAAGTGAATGCCGGCCTCGATCTGGCGGACGGCGAGCCGTTTGATTGCGGCCTCATCGAGCGCACCCGACTTCGTAAACGGGGTGATTAACGCCGTGCCTACACCGGTAAAGGGCTGTCTCATAACTGGCCTTCTGCCTTCGGCGTGCCGCCGTCGGCCAAAACGTCTCGGATTGAAAACCAACCGCTCTTGCCCACCAGCCATTGAGCCGCGACCAATGCGCCGCGCGCGAACACGGCACGGTCGCGTACCGTATGCGTCAGCTCGATCGTTTCCGACGGTCCGTCGAAGCCCACGGTGTGTGTGCCGGGCACGTGGCCGACCCGCGTCGACGAGACGTCGATCGCGCGGGTGAAACCGGCCTGCTCCATTCCCGTTCTGATCGCCACCGCGGTTCCGGACGGCGCATCTTTCTTCATCACGTGATGCGATTCGTGGATCCACGCCCCGAACTCCGGGTGTCGGGCGAACTGACGGCTTGCGGCCTCGACCGCGATCTGGAAAATGTTCATGCCGAGCGAGAAATTGGCCGCGGCCAGCACCCCAATGCCCGCCTTCGCGGCAAGCGCGCGCATCGCGTGTTCCTGCGCCTGCCAACCGGTCGTGCCGATCACGACGTTGATCTTTCGATCGGCAAGCTGCGGCAGATTGCGTGGGACCGCATCCGCGAGCGTGAAGTCGATGGCGACGTCGACGTCGCCAAACGCGCCGTCGCGAATTGCGGTATCACCCGACCGCTCGTCGATCACGCCCGCGATCGTCGCGCCGTACTCCGGTGCCAACGCCTCGACGAGCTTCCCCATCCGACCGTGACCGAGCAGCAGAACCCGCATCAGGCGCCGACCGCGGCGAAGAAGCGATCGTGGACGCGTCCGAGCGCCAGCGGCAGATCGGCTTCGCGAATCACGAACGTGATGTTGCGGCGCGATGCCGCCTGCGACAGCATTCGCAATGGCACGTCGCCGACCGATTCGAGCACGCGTGCGGTCAGGCCCGGATCGTCGTGGAGACCGTCGCCGACGACGCAGACGATGGCCATCTGATCTTCGCGCTCCACCTGGGCGAACGACGACAGCGCCTCGACGATCGCCGGCAGCCGCCGCGCATCGTCGATCGTCACCGAGACGCTGACTTCCGACGTCGTCACGACATCGACCGGTGTCTTGAATCGTTCGAATACTTCGAACAAACGGCGCAGGAAGCCGTGAGCCATCAGCATGCGTGTCGACGTAATGTCGACCACGGTCACGGCCTTCTTCGACGCCACCGCGGTCAACGGCGTCGTCTTGGGCCGCTCGCCGGTGATCAGCGTGCCGCGGGCGGTCGGCCGCTGCGAGTTGAGGATGCGCACCGGGATGTTGCGCGCGACCGCCGGCTGAATCGTCGCCGGATGCAGCACCTTGGCGCCGAAGTACGCGAGCTCTGATGCTTCTGCAAACGACAGATGTGGCACGACCTGCGGATTCGGGACGATGCGCGGATCGGCGGTCAACATGCCGTCGACGTCGGTCCAGATTTGAATCTCGGCGGCGCCGAGACATGCGCCGACAATCGCCGCCGAAAAATCCGAGCCGCCCCGGCCTAACGTCGTGGTCACGCCGTTGCTGGTTGCGCCAACGAAGCCGCCCATCACCGGGATCCGGCCGGCGGCGAGCGGCGGATCCGCGTGCATCATCAGCGCCGCGGTGGTTTCTTCGAATTGCGGCGCCGCCGCGGTGTGCTCGGCGTCGGTCACTACTGCTTTCCGCGAATCAACCCAGCTGGCCAGCAGCTTGTGCGACGTCAGCGCCGCCGCGACGATCTGGCTGCTGAGGATCTCGCCGGTTGCTGCCAGCGCATCGAGCCACCGCGGCGACACTTCCTGCAGCACGGCGAGCGCGGAAACGATCCGCTCGAGATCGTCGAATTCCTTGTTGAGGGCATCGACCACGGGCATGCGAAGCGTATCGTCGGTGATGACTTCGGAGACCTTGATATGTCGCGCGCGCAGGTCCTGCAGGCTGGTACGTGCGCCTTCGACATCCCCGGAACCCGCCAGCGCGGCGACGCCGAGCAGTCGATCGGTCACGCCGGACAGCGCCGACACCACCACCACCGGTCCGCGCGCATCCCCACCCTCGGTCTGCGCCTCCGCCTGCCGCTCGGCCCGCACGATCGCAATCAACCGCTCGATTGCACCCCGATCGGCGACCGATGTGCCGCCGAACTTCATCACCTTCATAACTTTTTAACTTTTAACTTTTAACTTTTAACTTACCGAAGCATCCCCTCAGCATGCATCAACTCCGCGTTCAAGATCGCCGCCCCTGCAGCACCGCGAACGGTATTGTGACCCAACGCCACGAACTTGACGTGCATGACCGGGCATTCGCGCAGACGCCCGATCGTGATCGCCATGCCACCGCCGAGATCGACGTCGAGGCGCGGCTGCGGCCGGTTCGGCTCATCGGACACGACGAGCGGCGGCCGCGGCGCGGTCGGCAGCGCCAGCTCCTGCGGGCGTCCGCTGAAATTGCGCAGCGCCTCGCCAACTGCGTCGATGGACGGCTGCTGCTGGAAGGCGACGGATACCGTCATGGTGTGACCGTCGATGACCGGGACGCGATTGGTGTGCGCGCTGACCACGGCCGGATACGGCGAGCGGCCGCCATCGCTGCCGAGAATCTTGAGGGTCTCGGTCTGCATCTTCTCTTCTTCGCCGCCGATGAAGGGCACGACGTTACCAAGGATGTCGAGGGAGGGCACGCCGGGATACCCCGCACCCGACACCGCCTGCATCGTCGATACGACGACCGAGCGGATGTCGAACGAGCGCAGCGGCGCCAGCGCCATGGCGAGTACGATCGTCGAGCAGTTTGGGTTGGTGACGATCGCGCCGCTCCATCCTTTCGAGCGTCGCTGCTCGTCGAGGAGCCGCAGGTGGTCCGGATTCACTTCCGGAATCAACAGCGGCACGACCGGATCCATGCGGAAGTTGCGCGCGTTGCTGACGACGATGTGTCCCGCGGCGGCGAACGCCCCCTCGATCTCGCCGGCCACCGAGGCGTCGAGTCCTGAGAACACCACCTTCGGGCCGCGCCCAGGGACACAGCCGTCGACGATGCGACTGGCCGAGGCGTGGGGAATGGGCGTCGCCAATTTCCAAGGCGCGACGGATTTGTAGGGCTTGCCTTCCGAACGCTCGCTCGCAGCGAGCCACGTGCACCGAAACCACGGATGCTCCGCGAGCCGCGACACGAACTGCTGCCCCACGACTCCCGTCGCCCCCAACACGCCAACTTCTATCGCATCCACGAGACGCTCCTGCCTGCCTGCCCGCCTGCCTGCCTGCCCGCCTGCCTGTCTGCCTGTCTGCCTGACTGCCTGACTGCCTGTAAAAACAAAAAACCCGCTCACGGCAATCCGCGGCGGGCTATCGGTTCGTTGTGACGTCGCTACCAGCGATGTCCTACAAACGAATGCCCTCCGCGCCACGCTTGGCACGCTTGAGCATCCGCTTTCGGGTCATCGTCACGCTCGACAGTATACAGGAACGACATCGCTGTGTCGAAACACCCGGCAACACTAGTCAATCTGTAAATCCGCGACGACCGGGAAATGATCCGAGGCGCCGAGCGCGGCGGGATGTTTGACCACGTCACACTGCAGCACTCGATCGCACTGTGCCTCGGGAACGAAGACGTAGTCCAGGCGCAGCATCGGATCGTGCGTGGGCAGCGTCATCCCGGGCTCCGAGGGATGCAGCTTGCGAAAGGCGTCGCAGTAGCCGGCGCTGATCACCGTCTCGATCGTCCGCCACCTGACGCGGCCGCCGCTGAGCCACATCATCGGGCGCAGCCGCATCGGCAGCTGGCCGATCTCGAACCCCTCGCCAGGCGCGACGGTGTTGAAGTCGCCGGCGAGAACATGGAACCGGCCGCGATGTTGATCGATGCTACGCAGCAGCGCGCGCAGTTCGTGCAGCCGCCGTTGCTCCGTCCATGCGGCGAGCACCGCACTCAAGTGCACGCCGAACACCCGCAGCTTTTCGCCGCGAGGTACGACCTCGACGAACGCATGCCGCGATACGCGAGGCCGAATCCACTGGCATGACGCCACGGGTTCGCGGCTCAGGAAGCCGAGCGACTGCCGTTGAAACGTCCGGCCGTCGGCCATGCCGGTAGCTTTCGCCAGCAACGCCACGCTTGCGGCATCCGTCGCTTCCTGCAACAGCACGAGATCCGGATGACACGCATTGATGACGTCGGCGATCGCCTGCGTGCGGCCGATCCCGCCCTTGAGAATGTTGTACGTCAGCAGCCGGAACGTCATGTCGGGATCGCGGTGCCGCTCAGCGCCAATCCCCCCGGCTTGGTGAACATCGTCAGGTAGGGCTGCTCGAGCAGATCGCCGCGGAACTTGATCACGATATCGCGTGACGCCTGCAGATTCACCGGCCGCTTGACCATCTCGATCAGTTTGCTGCGCAACGGTACCAGCGCGGGCGCAATGTCGGGATCCTCGTCGCTCAACGGCCGCGAATGCACGCCTGGGACGAAGAAACCGCCCGACGTGAAAAATCCGATAGCGCCGTCGCCGACCATCGTGACGTCGAGGTCGCTGGTGCCGGGGCCGTCGGCATCGAACGGCGCCTGATCCCGCCACCGGTAGCCGGTCACCGCGCTGCCGCGCAAGACGACGGTCGTTCCTGGCGGAACGAATTCTTCCAGGACGCGGCAGAACTCTTCGTAGCGTTCGACGCTGCCGCCAAAGGCCAGGCGGATAACGTTGTCGCGCTTTTCGCGCTCGGTCAATCCGCCTTGGACATCGGGGCCTTCGGGAGCCGAGTCAGCCATATCCCGATTGCGTACACAAACGACGTGCCCACTTTGCTGCATAAAGTTAACGCGTGTATGATGACGGCGTGGCAGTGCCGGCACGAGAACAGGTAGAACCTGCGGAAATCTCCGGTTACGCGGCGGACAACCTGCTCTACATCCGCCAGGCGATGGAGCGCAGCTCGACGTTCACGTCGATACCCGGCATCGGCGGCGCGTTGATGGGCGTCGTGGCGCTGATTGCCGCAGCCGTTGCGGGCGCTCAACAGACCAGCGAGCGCTGGCTGCTCACCTGGATCGCCGCCGCGATCGTCGCGGCGACGGTCGGCTTGGTGACGATGGGCTTGAAGGCGAAGCGTGCCGGCAGCACGCTGACCGGCGCGACGGCCAAGCGGTTCGCGCTCGGTATGGCGGCGCCGTTCGTCGCCGGCGCCGCGATCACGTTTCAGTTATGGTCGGTCGGAGCATATGCGGTGATGGCGCCCGCCTGGCTGTTGCTCTACGGCGCAGGTGTACTGACCGGCGGCATCTTCAGCGTGCCGATCGTGCGCGTGATCGGCGTGTGCTTCATGATGCTCGGCGTGCTGGCGATCGCCACACCGTCGGCATGGGGCAACCTGTGGCTCGCAGCGGGTTTCGGCGGCCTGCAGGTCGCATTCGGCGCTTACATCGCGAGGCACCATGGCGGCTAAAGCGACAGCACGACGGTTCGCGCCCAAAGTCGCGCCGGAAGGCGGATCGCGCTCCATCGCGACGCCGCTGACGAAGCACGCCGGCGCGATTGCGTCCGAGCTCGATCGTCTCCTTCACGATCGCATGCGCCTCGGCATCGTCAGCGCGCTGGCCGTCGGCGATGAGCTCTCGTTCACGGATCTGAAGGCGGCGTTGAGCGCCACCGACGGGAACCTGAGCGTCCACGCCCGCAAGCTCGAAGAAGCGGGCTACGTGACCTGCACCAAGACGTTCTCCGGCCGGACGCCGCGCACGGACTACAAACTCACCGCAGCGGGCCGTCGCGCGTTCGAAAAGTACCTCGATCACATGGATGCGCTGATTCGCGCCGCCCGCAAGACGTAGCGGCTTGGCTTGACACGATCGCCCGGAGAGGGAATATTGACGGGGCACTCGGTGTTCTGATTCCCTTGGAGGGTATATGCGATTCGCAGTTGCTTTAACCGCCGCCGGCGCCTTGGCGCTGTCGGTGGCCGTCGCCGCGCAAGACACAACGAAGAAGCCGCCAGCCGAACACACCATGTCGGGATGTGTGCAGAAAGGCGCCACCGCCACCTCAGGCCTGCTGCAGAACACGGCTGAGAAGGGTCCCAAGACCATCAGCGTTGTCGAATCGAAGGACACTCTCGCCCCGCACGTCGGCCATAAGGTCGACATCACCGGCGTCAACGTGCCGGCTGCGGAAGCGGAAGCCATGAAGCCCGCGCCCCCGAAGGCCGATCACTACATGCGCGTCAGTGCCGTGAAGATGGTTTCGGCGACGTGCCCGTAAGCCGCTAACCTGCGGTCGACTGGTAGGAGTCACAAGAGGGCCGGCCAACAGCCGGCCCTTTTGCTTTACTGCGGCACCGTCAGCGGATCGCCGGTCTTGTGCTCGACAATCTGATAGCGAAGAAATTGGTGCAGCGCTGCGAGCGCCGCAGCATCGTTGGTGGCGATTACGACCGCCCCGCCGGACGTACGTTCGTCGTAGCGGTACGACAGCTGCTTTTGACGCGCGATCAATACGGGGACGCCAGGCGGGACCTCGCCGTGCGTGGCGAACGGCTTGTCGAACTCGCCGCGCGCGAAGGCAACGGCAATCTCGCGTAGGTGCGAGCGGACTGCCTCGGGTTCGGTCTTGCTGGTCACCACGATTTCACCGCCATCCCGCTTCAGCAGGAAGTGATGGACCGATGCGTCCTGGTCGAAGCCCATGGCCGCCGCGCCACGGTGCTTCATCTGATCGTGTTGGCGGGCGCTGCCGGACACCGAGAGCGCAGCGCCGATGAGAATGACTACGGCAATTGTTTTCATGATCGGATGCTAGAGCCTGGAGCTGACTCCAGAGTCAAGCGCGCCGCATTTCGAGCAGGTGCGCGCGTTGACCTTCCGGCGTCTTCGACAACCGCGCATTCCACTGTTCGATCAGCGCGAGCATCGCGCGCCGCTCTGCTTTCAACTCGGCGATGCGCTCTTCGAGCTGGGCGACGATCGACACCGCGTAGTCGCGCACCTGCCGGCACGGACTGCCGCCGGCGTCGCGGATGCGTAATACGGACGCAATCTCCTTCAACGGAAAACCAAGAGCGGCCGCGTTGCGGATGACGCGAAGACGATTGCGCACCTCCGGTGGATAATCGCGATAGCCGTTGTCGGAACGCCGCGCCTTCGGCAGCAGGCCAATCCGTTCGTAATACCGCAGCGTGTCAATCGACACGCCAGTGCAACGCGCCAGCTCGCCAATTCGCATCCGTGAAGCGTAAACCATGGAGCCGCTCCAGGGTCAACCGCGGCTGTCGCCGCTGCGAGAGTATGATTTTGCAATCAGGAGAAGGCGATGACCGCAGACAGCGCATTGACCGCAAAATCCATCATGCCGGGCTTTACCGTTGACGACCTTGCGAAGAGCATCAGCTTCTATGAAGCGCTTGGCTTCGCCGTCGCAGAGCGGTGGGAGGACAACGGCCAGTTGCTGGGCGTGATGATGCAGGCCGGCAAGCTGATGCTCGGCTTGAGCCAGGACGATTGGAAGAAGGGCCGCGATCGCCAGAAAGGCGTCGGCTTCAGGCTGCATATCGAAACCACGCAGAACGTCGACGAGATCGCGGCACGAGTGAAGGCCGCCGGCGTCAAGCTGGACATGGAACCGTTCGACACGCAGTGGAAGACGCGCCAATTCGAGCTCACCGATCCGACTGGTTTCAAGTTGACGGTATCGAGCGAGTGGCCGACCAACTGACCTCACCGCAGTGACGCAAACGGTATGGAACGTTTCGTCTGGATTTGCGTTGCCGGCGCGGCAGGCACCGGCGCGCGATATCTGATCTCGGCCTGGGCGGCGGCGCGATTTGGCGCCGCCTTTCCGTACGGCACGCTGCTCGTCAATCTCGCCGGCTGTTATGCCATCGCCGCGGTGATCTATGCGGCGACGATTCAGGCGTGGCCGTCCACCCTCCGCACGACCCTCACCGTGGGCTTCCTCGGCGGTTTTACCACCTACTCGAGCTTCAATTACGAAACGACACGGTTGATCGAAGAAGGGGCGGCCGGCACCGCCCTGCTGAACGTCGGCGCGACGCTGTTTGGATGCTTGATCGCCGGCTGGCTGGGGATGATGTCGGCACGCGTGTTGCTCGGCACCTTCAGATGAAACGCCTGCTGATCCTGCGACACGCGAAATCGAGCTGGGCTGACTCCTCGATGGACGACTGGGAGCGGCCGCTCAACGAGCGCGGTGAGCGCGACGCGCCCAAGGTCGGCGCCTGGCTGCGCGAGCGAGAGTCGATCCCGGACGTCATCGTCAGTTCGGACGCGGTTCGCGCGATCACCACCGCGCGTGCGGTCGCCGACGCGGCCGGCTATACGCGTGAGATCATCACGCAGCCATCGCTCTATCACGCCAAGCCGCACGACGTGATCGAGGTCCTGCGCAACGTGGCGGATGACGCCGCCACGGTGCTGGTGGTCGGGCACAACCCCGGCCTCGAGGATTTGGTCCGCCAGTTGAGCGGCGAATATCACGGGCTGCCGACCGCGGCGCTCGTCGATCTCGAAGTGCCGATCGAACATTGGCGCGATCTCGATGCTACTGCCGCGACGATCGTCGAGGTGTGGTATCCGCGCGAACGCGCGTAGATCCAATCGGGCTACGAACGCGGCCGGCCGAAATACAGCACGTAGCCGTCGCGGTCTTGCACCTCGAACCCCCGCAACCCGTCATCGTCATCCCGCAACGGCTGGAATAGCTCGATGCCGCGCGACGCGAACTCCGCGGCCAGCGCATCGGGATCGGGAACGTGCAGATACGCGTCCCAACGGGCGCACCCTTCCCCAATGTCACGCGTGTGATTCGGCGTCGGCTCGACGCCCACGGCCTTCAGCATCAGCATGGCGCCGCCACGTTCGACGATCGCAAAGAAGATGTCGCCCGGCGCCGGCCCCTGGAAGGTGACGTCGAAGCCAAGGCCGTCTTGATAGAACGCGATAGCCGCCGGGACGTTCCGGACGATGAAGAAGGGAGCAATCGCCGTTATGGCTGACTTGGCCATGGCCGTTTCCGGTGGGAATACGCAATCGGCGCGGGATTTGCTATCTCGTAGCGTATGGCAAGGACCCGACAGCTGCAAACCTACGCCGGACGAAAAATCGCGCGTCGTCTGAGCCGATCCATTCCATGGGTTGGGGCGGCGATTGCCTTGGTAACGCTTGGGAGTGCGATCCGCCGCAAGGGATGGCTGCGCGGCGCTCTGCACAGCGGCCTCGACGCGATTCCGTTCGTTGGCGGAGCGAAGAACGTCGCCGAAATGGCGCGCGGACGTGATTTCTTTCCGGACAAAGCGACTACGACGCGCGCTTAGTCAGGGTTAGAACCCGACACAGAACATGACCCGTCGCGTGTCTGTCATTTGATCCGCTTGAGCTTCGTCCGCGAGTATACCGAGTAATCCTGGCCTGGCTCGGCCAGCTCGAACACTTCTTCGATTTCGTCGGGGCCGCGCAAGATGTAGGTTTCCCGCGCGCGATAGCCGGACGGAATATTCTCAATTGCTTCGGTCACGAAGACGACTGTTCCGGGCGGCGTGTCAGGCTGCTGTACGTAGGTGTTGACGAAGCCCTCGACGTGAAACTGACGAAACACCAGCCGCTTCCGCGCATTATCGAAACTGACGAAACCTTCGTCCTCGTGTGTCTCGCCCTTGGGGTTTTTTTCCTGCGGCGGATAGGTGCTTCGGTTACGCACACGAATGAAGCGGGAGCCAAGGGCGCGTTCGTACTCCCGTTCGACAGTGCCGGTGCCCGGCCGTCCCTCAGTGGTCCCGGCCCACTTGCCGATCAACGAACTGATAACGGCAAATCGATCGGTGCCCGTCGGCTGTTGCGCGGCGACAGGCACGGCAAAGGCGAGCAATGCGAAAACCATTGCTCGCGTGACGGTTGAAGGGCGCGGGAATCGCTGGGTGACATAGCCGACGAACGCACCAAGGAGCATTCCCGGCAGGATGATTTCCAGGTAATGGCCTTCCTGTCCGATTGCGGCAAGCGTGCTCAGGACGCCGCCGATTGTGACACCAGCCACCAGACCCAGCGTGGTCGAACGCCACCACCGCGCCAGCAATCCGGCAAAAAGGCCGGTGACGACGCCCTTGACCGTGGAGGCGATGACGATGGTTGTCATCATCGGACGGGCCTCGGGCGCGAACCAAGCCGACAGGCCATCCAACAGGCCGAGGGCAGCGCCCAAGGCAACGCCGATAACTGGCTTGCTCATCGAGATCACCTCAGAAGCATATTCAACGTTTGACCTCCGGTCTTTAATCCAGGGTGCAACGGTGCCAAATAGCCAAGGTGCCGCGGTGCCAACGGTGCCATGGTGCCAAGAGCTAGCCGAACTGATGGCGCAGACGGGGGTTCAGCAGCGACCGCGATGCGTGAATTTGTGCTTATTCCATCAAACGATGCAACTGGTCGTGATCGACCGGCTTGGTGAGGTGATGATCGAACCCGGCGGCGGCCGCGCGCGCACGGTCGGCATCCTGCCCCCAGCCGGTAATCGCGATCAACGTAATCCGTGATCCAAAACGCGCACGCAGCGAGCGGGCCAGGTCATACCCGGAAGTATCCGGCAAGCCGATGTCGAGGAGCGCAACCTCCGGAGTGAAGTGGTCCAGAATCGCCAGCGCAGCGGCGCCGGACGTCGCGGTGCGAACTTCATCACCCGTACCTGCCAGCAGCGCGGCCAGCGTGTCAGCCGCGTCGACGTTGTCGTCGACGACCAGCACGCGACGACTCGCGCGCGTCGCGGGCGGCTCGGGCAGTGATGATTCCGGCCGCGATTCGTTGCCCTCGACGACTGGCAACGTGATGACGAAGGTGCTGCCCGCGCCGTCACCAGCACTTTCTGCCCGCACTACTCCGTCGTGCAGTTCGACCAGCCTCTTGACAATGGTCAAGCCGATGCCGAGGCCAGACGCGCTGCGCCGGCCGGCGGGCCCCTGGACAAACATCTCGAAGACCTGATCGAGCAATGACGTTGGAATACCGATGCCGGAATCCGTGATACGGAGGCTGACGTGCGCGTCGTCCACGGCGAAGGCCACGTCGACGGCGCCGCCAGCGGGAGTGAACTTCGCAGCGTTGTTCAGGATGTTGCTGATGGCCTGGGCGAGCCGCACGCGGTCAGCCAGCACCACGACTGGCCCTGACGGAAGGTGTGTGGTGAGCGTCAGTTCCGCGGCATCGAGGACCGGCCGGCTCGTCTCCAATGCGGTCGCAACGATCGCGGCCAGATCGACGGGCTCGCGCGTCAACACCAGCTTGCCACGCGAGATTCTCGACACGTCGAGCAGATCGTCCACGAGTCGAACGAGATGACCGACCTGCCGCTCGATAATTGCGCGCGTGCGTTCGACCAGCCTTGCGTCGGCGTTGGATTTGAGGAGAGCCGCGCTGGTACGGATCGGCGCCAGCGGATTGCGTAACTCATGCGCCAGCGTTGCCAGGAACTCATCCTTGCGCTGATCGGCAGTCTTGAGCTCAGTCACATCGAGCGTTACGCCCAGCAGCCGCACGGCACGCCCGGCGTCGTCGCGATCGACGCGACCGCGGCTTTCCACCCACCGTAATCGCCCATCGGGCGCAAGCAGACGGTATTGCGAGAAGTACGGTTCCGTCGGGTTGGCGATCGCCTGTGCGGCTGCGGCGGCCACGGCCTCCTGATCGTCCGGATGAATGACGCGGGTGAAGTCGGCGGCCCTGCCGATGTCGATGCCCCAGAACTCGCGCGCATTGCTGGAACAGGCGACGATGTCCGTCGCGAGATCCCAGTCCCAGACATTCATGCGGCTCGCCTCGAGCGCGAGCCGCAAGCGTGCTTCGCTCCACGCCAGGCGCGCCTCCGCTTCTCGTACCGCGGTGACGTCGCGGTGCACGAGCACGACCTCCTCCACCTCGCCCGCGGCGTTCTTGACCGGATAGGCGAACGCACTGACCCAGCGTGCCGGATCCGGATTGGCGCTGCTGTCTGGCAGCGTCTCGTTCGGGTCGTATCGGATGGTCGGCAGATCGACGACCTCGCCCGCAAAGGCGCGCTGCAGAAGCGGCGTGATGCCGGCAGCGTCCAACTGCGGGTCCGCCAGGATGTTGTAGTCGCGGACGGTATCGATGGTCGCGCCCCACAGCTGTTCCCACGCGCGGTTCACACGAATCGTGGATCCGATGCGGGACAGCACCTGCATCGACAACGGCGACTGCTCCATGATGCCGCGGAACCGCTGCTCCGACAGCAGCAGGGCCGCCTTCATGCGGACGCTCTCCGTGATGTCCTGCACCACGCCCAACATGCCGACAAGGCTACCCGCCGAGTCGTAGATGGGACGACCCATCGCAGAGACCCACCGTTCGCCGCTGCCGTTGATGAGGCGATACTCGGTCTTGTAGTCGCTGCGAGTCTCGATGGCGTGCTGGACGGCGTCGTGGGCGCGCCCGGCATCATCGGGATGCAGCAGGCTCCGCATCTCCCTCCACGTCATGTGCGGACCGGGAGGAATCTCGAAGATCGCGGCGGCGCGCTCGGAAAAGGTGACGCGGTCGGTGGCCGCATCCCACGACCAGTCGCCGAGATTGGCTGCTGCCAGGCTCAGGCTGAGACGTTCCGAATCGGAAAAGGTCAGCGACACCAACGCTCCTGCGCCGTCAGGGAGGGCATCCAAACATACGGAGATCTCTTTTTGAATGTTACTGACGTGCGCAACCCAAGCACATCGACCATTCTAGGATGAGAATTCGGCCGAAGGCGCGATCGTGACTCGCACGCTTCAGCTGGGTCCCCACCGTGACACGAGCCAGGAGGGTAGGTCGCCGCCGCACCATCACTGCACATGTCCCCTGAGTTAGAAAGCCGCCATTCACACTCCCCTTGCCGCCATCGTCCAAAGAATCCGAAAGGCGATGAGCCGGGAGGAGAATGACATGCGAATGTTCGACGTACAAGGCATCGAAATAGCGGCTCCGAGCAAGAAGGTGTTCGAATTCCTGCGAGTGCCAGGGAATCTGCCTCGCTGGGCGCACGCGTTTGATTCCGCCGAAAACGGCCGCGCTCAGCTCGTCACGCCTGCGGGCTCCGTCGATATCGGCCTCGACGTGTCAGCCAACGCCGAGGCGGGAACCGTCGACTGGCGGCTGCAGTTTCCGGACGGCACAGTCGGCGTGGCGCAGTCGCGCGTGACCGAGACCACTCGTGGCACCTGTATCTACAGCTTCGTGTTGCATGCGCCGCCGGTGGCGCTCGAGCAGATCGAGGGCGCGCTCGAGGCTCAAAGTAAAACGCTGCGATCGGAGCTGACGACGCTCAAGGCATTGATGGAATCGTGATGGGCGACGCCGCCACGCTCGAGGAACTCGCGCGGCGCGCTGTCGAGGGGGATCGCGATGCCCTCGACGGCGTCGTCAGAGAGCTGCAACGCGATGTCTACGGCCTCGCCCTGCGGATGCTGTGGAATCGCGAGGACGCCGAGGATGCGACGCAGGAGATCCTCGTGCGCGTCGTGACGCGGCTCGCGCAGTTCGACGGTCGCAGCAAGCTCAGAACGTGGGTGTATCGAATCGCCGTCAATTACATCCTGGACGTCAAGAAGAGTCCGGTCGAGCGCATGCACTTGAACTTTCAGGCGTTCGCCGACGATCTCGCCGATGGCCTGGCGTCTGACGGACCCACGGATGCCGAGCGCTCGCTGCTGATCGAGGAAGTAAAGATCGGCTGCACGCTTGGCATGCTCCAGTGCCTCGACCGGCCACACCGATTGGCGTACGTGCTGGGCGAGATTCTCGAGCTGCCCGGCCCTGAAGCCGCCGAGGCGCTGGACATCACGCCGGAGCTCTTTCGCAAGCGGCTGCAGCACGCCCGCACAGCGATCGAAACGTTCACGCGCGCCCACTGCGGGCTCGTCTCAGACACCGCCGCGTGTGCCTGCCATCGGCGCGTCCCCGCGGCGCTTCGGCTGGGCCGCGTGCGTCCTGATGCGCTGGATTTCGCTGAGCACGCCTCGTCGTATCAGGAGACGCGCGAGCTCATTCGCCGCGCTGAGGAGGCACGAAGGGCGCTTCAGATCCATCGCGCCACTCAGCCACGCGCGTCGGCGGTCGATTTCGCTCGTCGCGTCGCTGCGTCATTCGACTCGGGCAATCAATAGGTCCGCTCCGAGCTCCTCTCGGTGCACTATGCGCGTGTAGCATCGTCCTTTACTGCGACGCCTAGCTCGTGTCCACGAAATTGCCATTTGGTTCGGATGAATGTATTCCCGTCCACGACGCTCATGGATCACGTCGTCCTTGCAGGCTTGGCAACAGTGCTTGAAGAGACTACGCAAAGCAGACCAACCCTTTGCGAGGCCACGGACGAACTTATGCGCTTGGCGTTCGGCAGCCCCAACTGATTGGCGCTCAGCGGCGGAGGGAATCGAGTTTATTTCTCGACAACGAATCGCCAACGCCCATCGGGAGTCGCAGTGGGAGAACTTGTCGCGAACACCTTCTCGCCGGTGCCGCTGATGACGAAGTCCCGACCGTTCGCCGTTCCCTGAGCGACAACGGTGGCTTCCTTCGAGACGAACCCGTTGTTCTTGATCACACGCCGAAGACTTGCCAATGTGACCTTGTTGCCCGGCCGGAATTCGAGAACCGTCATGCCTTCTTTGAGGCTCACGGTCACCTTCTCGACTCCTTCGATCTTACGCATGGCCACGCGCACGGCGTGGGCGCATGTCTCTCAATCCATTCCAAGCGTCTTTAGCTCAACTCGTAGCAATTCCGCGTGTGCGACGACGGGCATCAGCAACAACATGGCAATGGCTGCTGCGATAATGCTCTTTGTCATGTGCTTATCTTAACCAGAAGAAGTAGGCGAAGTTTACGGCTACGCGAAAACGCTCTTGAGGTTGGTCATCACGCTGATATGCGGGCAACAGAATCCCGCCTGCTACGGCAATTGCCTTGTAAACGAGCAACGACGTTGGCCCGATGAATAACGAGCGAGTGCCGCTGGCTACCTCGGTCGCCCCTGCCCGTGTTGCCGTTCGATCCTCTAAGGTAGCCTCGACGAAGAATCGCAGGTCTGGTTTGCCAGCCTCGGTCTGAAGCGGCGGTGGTCTATATCCATATACGAGCGACATGAAACGTGAGTCACCTTGCTGGCTTTTGTCTCGTTCCAGAAAGTGCTGAATCCCCCCGCCGATCCAAAGGTAGTGTTCCCGGGAGGCGTAGCCCGTAGCGACTTGCGCCTGAATTGAAGCGCCTACCTTAGTGCCGTTTCGTTCGGATTCCATGGGCGCAGTGGCTCCCACGTACAAGGTGCTTTCCTGCCTGCCGCCGATGCCAATTACCCGCCGCTGAAATCTGTAAGCTAGTAACGATTCGAACTCCCGTTCGCTCGACATCGCGCTCATCATTCTTGACGGCTGCAAGTTGGATGTCATTGCAATAGGCACAGAGGCAGATACCTGAATGGTCTCGGTAATGCCAAACGACACCATCGACTTGAACATTTGCGATGTATCGCCGTCCGAGCCTTCGCGACGTGTCCACGCTTGATCGAAGCTCCACCCGCCCCGCCCCAGTGTTGGTGTCGCGGCACCAAACACGGGGCCATGCCCTGACGCGAAACAATCGGGGCTAGCAAACACAAAAGCGAAAAGGATGAAGCAGAAGCGTGTCATTCCGGTTGAAACGATACCCATATCAGCATCGAGTAGGTGATGACGACGGCAACGACAAAAATCGCCACGCTAAGCCAGAACAACCGCCGATTCCAACGCATGGCGGGACTATCGATCTGACATACGTCGCCGGGAGCACAGTTCATCTGGCGTGGTCGAACAATCGAGAACCAATAGTTGAAGGCCAGCAACGCGGCAACGCTCGGAAACACGATGTTCTTGTGCCGACTGATCACCGCCACCCAAGGCGCGGCTTCAACCGTAGACGCAATGACGGAGCCTAGACCTAGGCTCACAAACACGATTGGCAGCGTTCAACACACCAACGTGGTGAGCGAGGAAGTCAGGCTGGCGATACCGGCGAGACGTTCGCGCATATCGCTCTATTGTCAGCCGTAAACGGCACTCGCAACCCGTGATTCGAATCCGAAATTGGCGAGCCGCTTCACTATTGCTTCACACTGAACCTTTGGCTCTGGCGGGATATGACGCTAAACTATTGATTCCATTCGAACGGAGAGATGTCCGAGTGGTTGAAGGAGCACGCTTGGAAAGCGTGTGTACGGGAAACCGTACCAAGGGTTCGAATCCCTTTCTCTCCGCCAATTCCAAAGTTCGAATCCTACGCCTTGTCGGCAAACCACACGACAATGATTGCCGCCGCCTCAGCGCGCTGATGCGGTTAGGCTTAGCGTCGGCCGTGATAGACATACGCAAACCCTCCGCTCACGTCCTGGTGATCTCGGGCTCGATGGGCGCGGGGAAGACGACGGTGCTGGGCGAAGCGTCGGATTTGCTATGCGAGCGGCAGATCGTCCACGCCGCGATCGATTTGGACGGACTCGGCGTCGTTCTCCTTCCCGACGATCGGGCAAAGGCCCTGCATCATCAGAACCTCGCCGCGATATACGCAAATTGCCGCGCTGCGGGGATTGACCGCTTCCTGATCGCAGCGGCGATCGAGACGGCTGACGAGCTGCGCAATCTGCAACAACTGTTTGCCGATGCGACGCTGACCATCTGTCGACTGACGGCTTCGACAGACACCATGACGGCGCGGCTGCGAACACGCGAAGTTGGATTCCGGCGCGAGGAGTACTTCAGGCGGGTTGCGATCCTCGATCGCATCCTCACGGCCAGCGGTGTCGAGGATTTTCAGATTGCCAACGAGAGCCGCAACGTGACCGACGTCGCAGCCGAGCTACTGGCGCGCGCCAACTGGATCATAGTGGAGTAATAGACGGGTTCGTGACGGAGCGGCAGCTCGACCTTAGATGCGGGTCGACGTCGACCTGTGCGACAATTCCGCGATTCTGTTCAACAGCCAACGACTGCCGGCTTGAATACCCCCGGGTTACGGAGCCAGCGAAGCAGATGAACGATGCGAACCCAGCGGCACTCTTGGCACGGTTCGCGGCGCCCATCGTCGAAACCGTACGCCAGCCGCTGCTGCTGCTGTCCACGGATCTGAAAGTCGTCCTCGCCAACCGCGGCTATTACCGAACCTTTCGCACGCAGGAATCGGCAACCGTGGGTGAGAGCGTGTTCGACGTCCTCGACGGTGCGTGGAATCGTGACTCGTTCAAGGAGGTGCTGGCCCAGGTGATTCAACGCCAGCCCGAAGTGCGCGACTTCGAGATCACCTGCACGATGCCCTCGATCGGGCGCCGCGATTTCCTCATCGACGCGCGACGGCTCGACGACCCAACCCATGCCGCCGACTTCATCCTGCTCGCATTCGAGGATCGCACCGCCCAGCTCGCCGCCGTCCAGTTATCACGCGACGCCAACCTGGAATTGTCGAGGAGCAACCAGGAACTCGAGGAGTTCGCGTCGATCGCGTCACACGACCTGCAGGAGCCGCTGCGAAAGATTCGCGCGTTTGGCGAGCGGCTCGAGGCGCGAGCTGCCGGGGCGCTGGACGACACTTCACGCGACTTCCTGCGGCGCATGCTGAATGCCGCGGAGCGGATGAGTAGATTGATCGACGACGTGCTCACGGTCGCGCGAGTCGGGCACGGCCAGTTGACGTTCGCGCCGGTCGATCTCAACGCGCTGGTTGCGGAGATTGCCGGATCGGATCGGGCGATCGTCGCACAGCAACTGCCGAGCGTAGTCGGGGATCCCGGCCAATTGCGCCAGCTGTTCGAGAACCTGATCGACAACGCGCGCAAGTTCCAGCGCCCCGACGCGGCCTCGGCCATCGCGGTCACCGCCTCGCCAGCCGAGCGCGACGGGTATGTCGCGATCACCGTCGCCGACAACGGCATCGGCATCGCACCCGAGTACACTCACCAAATCTTCGGGATGTTTCGGCGTTTGCACGGTACGGCGCAATATCCGGGCACCGGCATCGGCCTGGCACTCTGTCGCCGCATTGTCGAACGACATGGGGGTACTATCACCGTTGAGAGCGTCCTCGGCAAAGGCAGCCGATTTATCGTCCAGTTACGTCGTCATTCGGGAAATGTGGAGGGGGCATGAGCAAGACGCGCAAGCCGATTGTCATCCTGATGGCCGACGACGATGCTGAAGATCGCATGCTGGCGCGCGCCGCTCTGACTGAGAGTCATCTGGCCAACGAACTTCGCGAGGTCGAAGACGGCGAAGAGCTCCTGCAGTACCTTCGCCGCGAGGGCCGCTACGCGGATCCGGCTACCTCGCCGACGCCCGGCGTGATTCTGATCGATCTCAACATGCCCAGGGTCGACGGCCGCACCGCGATCGCGCGGATCAAGGCCGACGAGCGCCTTCGGCACATCCCACTAGTCGTGCTGACGACGTCGTCCGCGGAAACCGATATCGTCCGCAGCTACGAGCTCGGGGTGAGCTCGTACATCACGAAGCCCGTGACGTTCGCGGGCCTGGTGGCCGTCATGGGCAGTTTTGGCCGCTACTGGTTCGAGATCGTCGAGCTGCCATGACCGCGTCGCGGCTGCTGCTCGTCGACGACGATCCCGACATGCTCCCGTTGGTCAGCGACCTGCTGCGACACGGCGCCCAGTCCGAGTGGCAGGTCGAGGGTGCCGACAGCGCGGCACGCGCCGAACGGCGCCTGCTCGAGGAACCATTCGCCGCCGCGCTGATCGATTACTGGCTGGGAGCTGACACCGGCATCGAGTTGATCGAGCGAGCGCGCGCGCGCGGTGTCCGCACGCCGTTGATTTTACTGACGGGCAGAACGGACCGCTCGATCGATCTGTCTGCCATGGAAGCGGGCGCGGACGATTTCCTGGCGAAGTCGGATCTCACCGCCGACACGCTCGAGCGGTCGTTGCGATACGCCGTTCGACATGCCGACGTCCTTCGCCGCATCGAAGAGCGCGAAATCCATTACAAGGCCCTGATTCAGCAAGCCTCGGACGCGATCCTGCTGCTGAACCGCGAGGGCATGGTTACGTTCGCGAGCGATTCGATCAGTCGCGTGACGGGCTATGGCCCGGCGCAAACGATCGGGCACAGCCCGTTCGAGCGCATCCACGAAGACGATGCCGAGCAGCTGCGACAGACGTGGAGCCTGTGCATGCAGAATCCGGGCGCGCATTTTACCGCGCAGTGCCGCGTTCTGGATGCCGACGGCACGTGGCGATTCCGCGAGGCGACGATCTGCAACCGCCTGGATGAGGCCGCGGTTGGCGCGATCGTCGTGAACTTCCGGGATGTAACCGATCGCAAGGTCGCCGAAGCGGAACGCGACCATCTGGCAGCGATCGTCCATTCCTCTCAGGACGCCATCATCGGCCAGACGTTGGACGGGCGCATCCTGAGCTGGAATGCCGCAGCCGAGAGACTGTACGGATACCGTCCTGCCGAAATCATCGGGAGCGACGTGCAGCAGCTGATCCCGCCGGACGAACGAGCGGCGTTCGCGCATCGGCTGGCCGAGGTCGCCAGCGGACAGGAAGTCACGGCCTATGAAACGCGCTGGCGGCGCAAGGACGGCACGGTCGTCTGGGTGTCGCTATCGATCTCCCCCATCGTCAATGCGGCCGGAGCGATCGAAGGCGCATCGACCGCCGCGCGGGACATCAGCGGCGAAGTCGAGACGCGCTTCGCCGTGCTCGCCCGAGAACGCGAATTCCGGTCGCTGTTCGAAAACAATCCGGTCGGCCTGGTGCGTGCGTCGGCCGACGGCGTGTGGCGCGAAGTCAACGAACAGATCTGCGAGACGCTCGGCTACTCGGCGCAGGAGCTGCTGTCGCTCCACCCCGACCAGATTCTTCATCCCGACGACATCGCCGGGACGATCGACGTCCTGCAGCAACTGCGATCCGGCGGCCGGCGATATTTCGACGGCGAACAGCGCTATCGCACCAAACACGGACAGTACATCTGGGTGCGCGTGCGCATCAGCCCCTATCGCGACGCCTCCGGTGAGTTGCGGTACTTCATCCTCGCGATCACCGATATCTCAGCGCGGCGATCGATGGAAGCGCGGCTGCGAAGCACGGTCGCCCGGCTCGAGGCGATCCTCGCGCACCTGCCGCTATCGATTTGGGCGCTCGACTCGAACGGGGTGGTGACCTTCTCCGAGGGCCGGCTGCTCGCGCGCTTCGGCGCGAAGCGAGGCGAGCTGGTCGGCAAGTCGCAATTCGATTTGTACCGGGACTACCCCGAGGTCATCGCGTCGACGCGACGCGCGCTGGCTGGCGAGGACATACACTTGATAGCGCAGGTCGGCGACGGCACGTATGAGACGTGGTACACGCCGCTCCGCGACGACCACAACAAGGTGATCGGCACGGTCGGGATCGCGATCGAGATTACGGAACGCCTGCAGCTCGAAGCGCAGTTTCGACAGGCGCAGAAGATGGAGGCGGTCGGCTTGCTCGCCGGGGGCGTCGCGCACGATTTCAACAACCTGCTGACGGCGATCATCGGGTTCGGCGAAATGGCGCTGGAAGACGCCGCCGAGGGCGCCGACCTTCGCTATCACGTCGACCAGATCCTGAAGGGCGCACACAGCGCCGCGTCGCTGACGCGCCAGCTGCTCGCGTTCAGCCGGCGGCAGGTCCTGCAGCCGAAGGTCGTCGACCTCAACACCACGGTGCGGTCGATGCATGCGCTGCTGAGCCGCGTCATCGGCGAGGACGTCGACCTCAAGACGGACTTGCGCGCGAAACATCGCATTTACGTAGACCCCGGTCAGGTCGAACAGATCATTCTCAATCTGGCGGTGAACGCTCGTGACGCGATGCCGACCGGCGGCGAGCTGTCGCTGAAGACGGCGGACGTCGACCTCGATCGCGCGTTTGTCGATACACATACCGGGGCCGCGATGGGACCGCACGTCCGCCTGGCGGTCACGGACAGCGGCGTCGGCATGCCGCCAGAGGTACGAGCACGGATCTTCGAGCCATTTTTCACGACGAAGGACCGCGGCCGCGGCACGGGCCTCGGGCTGGCGACGGTGTACGGCATCGTCAAGCAAAGCGGCGGCTCGATCTGGGTTGACAGCGAGCCCGGTCGCGGCACGACATTCAGCGTGATGTTTCCGATCGCCCAGGCGACGGCCACCGAGGACAGCCACGACCGCATCGTCGCCACCCGCTCTACCGGCAATGAAACGATCCTGATCGTCGAGGATCAGGCCGACGTCCGCGCGATCAGCCGGCTGATTCTCGAGCGCGGCGGCTACGTCGTGCACGAAGCGAACCGGCCATCGGTGGCGCTGGCGATGGTGAACGAACAGGGATTGAAGCCGGCGTTGCTGTTCACGGACGTCGTGATGCCGGAAATGAGCGGCCGCGAGCTCGCCGAACGGCTGCGACCAGCCTTGCCAGATCTGAAAATCCTGTTTACCTCTGGCTACACCGATGATGCCGTCGTGAAACACGGAGTTCTGGACAGCGACCTGGCGTTTCTGCCGAAGCCCTTCACCCCCAACGACCTGCTGCTGCGGGTGAAGGACGTTCTCGATCGCGCGGACTGAGGTCGCGCGTGACGAGGCTATTGCGCCGCGCGCGCGGCCATTCTCGCGCGAACCGCGGCAGCAGACGCCGCGTCCCTCGAATGAACGCCGTCCAGCGCGCGAAGGATCGCTGATCGCGCTCGCTCCAGGTTAATCCGTAAGCTTGACGGATCGTGGACGGCAGCGAGCCAATTGTCAGCAGCTGCATGGCGCGGAACACGGGCCAGCACAGATACCAGTGCGGCGGATACAGAATCGCCCGCGCCAGCGCGCGGCTGGTGTCGGTTACGTCCAGCTCGCCGGCCGCAAGCATGTCGGCAACGTAAGCATCGAGCTGCGCCGACTGGCAAGGCAGCCAGCCTTCCGGCATGCCGAGCAGCGGTTCCATGATCGCGGCCTCGGCACAATAGCGGTCCTTCTCCTCGGCCGAGAGCGGCCCGACCAGCGATTCGTAGACGAGTGGCATCGACTGGACGAGCGTGACATGTACCCATCGCTGGAGATCCGGATCGTGAGCCGAGTAGGTCTGGTGACCGCCGTCGACGTAACCGCGAACCCGATCGTGAATGGTGTTGATGCCGGCGGCCGCCGCGACCACCTGCTCGTCGTCACCAAACGTGATCGACAACATCGCGGAAACGGTGGAATGCAACCGGGAGAAACCGGACCACAGGCTGCCGCGGAATCGACTGTGCGCATGGACACCCGCTGCTAAGGAGGGGTGCGCCAGCTGCAGCAGGATGGCGCGGCCCCACCCTGCGACCACCACGATCTCGCGGTTGATCTTCCAGGTCACGCTGCCAGGCCCTGGACGAACGTGGCCGGACCCGGCGAGGCGCGCCCTCACGGCGTCGCGATGATGGGCGAAACGTTCGAGCGGGCTCATGTCTCGACTTTATGATGCAAAGTTCAAGCCGTCAACCGTGCCGGCCTAGCCGCGGCGTGTGCTCGACAGACCGGGTAGGAAGCGGCGATGCTGCAGACGAATCGCGGTGAGGTCCGGGCCTTCGATGCGGAGCTGGCTAGTGATGCGATGCAGCTCGCTTTCCTCCGCGATTGAAATGCGCTCGTCGCTGGCCGCGACGGCGAACATGCACCGCGCCAGCGTCAGACGCTGCTCGTAGGTCGTCGAATCGGTAAATTCCTGCGTCACCGCGAAGTCCGCGGTCACGCCGAACATCAGGCTGCTGGCCTTCGCCAAGCTGACGACCAGCATCGCCTGGTCCGCTGACAACCCGCCGTGTTCGACGAGCAGCTGTTCCATGGCACTCGTTTCTTCGGCGCTGATGTGCTCGTCGGCACGCGCAACGCGGCCCAAGAGATACGCGAAGCGCGCGAGATACTGCGCCCGCGCCGGCTCCAATTGATCGAGCGCATCGACCACGGCGCGCAGCGGCGCCGGCTCATGTTGCGGCGGCGTGTCGGCGAGACCAAGCCACCCCTGAAGCGATTTCAGCACGCGACCATTATCGCGCTGCGGCAAGAATTTCGGACGTCGGCACCGTCGCGAGCTCGGCGGCGCTGCGCCCAAGTGCACGCATCGCGCGATCGGCGACATAGGTGCCGGCTTTCATCCCGACCCAGCGGCGCCCGTCGGGATGCTGCATCAGCCAGTGAGCGCGGTTCGCGTCCTCAGGTTGCGCCAGGAGTTGGTCAAGCCACTGCCCTGCATGCTCCGGATATTCCGCCCACGGCCTGGACACTCCGGCCGCGTCGCGCTCGAACGCCGTCGCGAGCCCCTCGGCGACGACGTGGTCTATGAGCGTGGCGAGCGCAACCGCGTTGCCGCGAACGAGATGATGGAACTCGTGGAACAACGCTCCGCGCAGATGCCGTTCGGCGATCCGGACGACGCCGTCCGGATGCTGCGGGTCGACCGTCCATTGGACCCAGTCGGGTGCGGTGGCGGTCGCGGCCGCGCCAATCTCCGGAACGACATCCTGGCCGGACGTCACGCGCAGCGTAATCTGTGACGCGAGCGATGGCAGATGGCGCCGCGCTTCGATGGCGGCATCGCGGGCGATCCGCGCGATCGTCCGGCGCTCGGTCGCGTTGAATGGATAGGACCCGACGAACTGCGTTCTCACACCCTCGGTGGTGTCGCGGCACCCGAAGGCGGCGCAACCCAGCACGATCGCGAGGACGCGGATGGTCGTCAGGCAGTCTTGGAGCGCTCGATCAGGAACGGCGCGAGCAAGTCGTGTTCGTGGGAATGCACGCTGGTATGCGCGTCGCAAATCGCGTTGAGTGCGGCCGCAGACTTCTCGTCGCCGAAATGGCCGGCGGTGTAGCCGCAGAACAAGTCGAAGGGCACGCGGCTGGCGAGTCCGTTCCACAACTCTTCGAGGCGATGCGCGCCGCGGAAGTTACCGGACTCGGCGAGGACGTCGACCATCTCGCCGTAAATGTGCAAGCGGCCCGGCTGCTCCGCGAGCCGGCTGACCAGGGTGCCCACCACCGCTTCGAGCTTGTCGCGATCCGGCATCCCCGCGTTCATGAACTGCGCGAGCGTCCGCGCGGCGTCCAGCACCGTCAGCCGGCGGCTAGTCTGCGCGTCGTTCACGGCAATGCCATCGAACTCGAGCAACGCCGATACCAGTTGCCAATTCGCCGGCGTCGCGACCACCAGCACGTTGCCGCCGGATTCCAGGCCCTCGCGGACGTACGCAGCGATGCGCTTGGCGCGAATCTCAACGGAGTCGAACAATTGAACCGAGTGGTTGCCCTGAGACATGCACGCTAACGATAGCAGGTGCAGGCGCCGTACTCCAACCCGGCCATGCCGGATATCGACCCTACACGACCGCTGCGCCAATCGCCAGGTGCTCGAAGATGATCGGATTGCAATCAGCACGTTCACGCTTGCGCACAATGACCGACAGCGGCGGTTGATGAGCCCCGGTGTACCACGGCGTGGCGGGCTCGCCGCCGTCGATCGCGGAAGTCGTCAGGTAGATGTCCTGGACGAGGCCGGCATCGACCAACGCGGTCGCGGTGTGGCGCCCGCCGACGGCGGAAATCCGGCCAATGCCGTGATCGCGCCGGACTCCGATCAGCGTTTGTTCCAGCGAGCCGTCGATCGGCACCAGCGTGATCCACGGGCGATCGTGCAACTGCGGCTGCACTTTGCGGACGCAGCCGGCGCCGCCCAGGATTACGACGGGCACATCGGGGGTGGTGAAGAGACGCGCCGACAGGTCGACGTTGCCCTCGTTCGACATCACCATTTGCACGGGGTGTCGAGGCAGGCCGAGTTCAAGCCGCAGCCGGACAAGTTCAGGATGATGAACGGTGAAAAACACGGACTGGCCGACCGTCCCGGCCCCGGCCAGCACGCCGTCTGCCGCGACACGCGACAACCCCTCGTAGATCAGATGCTTGTCGGTCGGGCCGCCGCCAAGGTCCGCCGGGTTCTCCGCACCGGTGTTGCCATCACGCGACTGCACGAACACCAGCGAGATCGCCGGGCGATCGCGCGGCGCCTCGAACACGTGAAACGGGCCGTCGTAGTACTGGCGCGACCAGTCGTTGCCGATTGGAATCAGCGGATACTCGCTGGACCGATCGGTCAGCGTCGTCAGCGCGCGAACGAGATCGACGTCGTCCACGTTCACACGCGCACCATGCTCAGCGCCCGGGCGTGCACTTCTTCCTGGCCGAACCACCGCTCGAGCTGCTCGCGGTAGGCCGCCCACCATTCCGGATCGAAGACGTCGACGACCACCTCGATCATGATCACCTGATCGCGCTCGACCTCATCGTCCGGGGTTTTCCACAATCCCGTCGCGGGGCTGCGCGAGTACGCGGTCACACCGCCAAACCGCTCGGTCAGTTCGGCGCGGACCCGCGCGAAGATCTCGGCGGGCACCGGCGTCTTGTCGCGCATGTGGATTGGCAGCAGGATCTGAATGAGGTGCTGGGTCATGGCATGGCGTCGAGATCGAGCGCCGTCGAGTCCGACGTATCGGCCTTGCAGACCCGTCCCATCAACTCGAGCGCGCGCGCGTTTTGCTCTTCGCTTTCCGACGCGACGCAATCGGCGGGAATGAACAGGCGATATTCGCGCATGTAGGCGTCGTTGGCGCTGAACAGCACACAGTTGTCGCCGGCGATGCCCGTGAGGATCACGGCCTCGGTGCC